>JAHIZC010000209.1 GCA_018814745.1 Candidatus Omnitrophota bacterium | reverse complement strand
CTTTCAGAAATGCAGATGGATCCTGCTCAAATCGAAGCCTTAATGGCTTATCGATTAGAGGATGTTTCAGCTACCGCAACTGATCCGCATTTACAATGTAGCGGTTTTAGGTCGCTGAGAATAAAAGATGAAAAACTTGCTTATCTGGCTGGCTGTATATTTACAGACGGGTACATAAATCTTAAAAGAACAAAAGGAAGCGTAACGTTTACCCAAAAGCCAACCGAAGAAAAATGGGAGTTTATAGAAAGCGTGAGTTCGTATTTCCAAGAGGTTTTTAATAAGCAGATGTCAAGAAGAACCAAGGTTTCTGATGGTTATATAAGAGGTAGGCATATACATGGTGAAGCATTGGATCTTATATGTCATAGCATGGAACCCGCAGTAACTTTAACCGATATATATAAAAATATTGTACCTTGGGTAGTTTGTTTGGATGAAGAGTCGACATTAAATTTCCTGGCAGGGGTTATTGACGGCGATGGAACGTTCTTTAACAACAGGATGCAGATATATGTTTCAAAAGAAAATCTTTGTCAGGGAATTATAACGGCTTGTCTAAAACTGGGCATATCACCTCAGGTTTCAGTCAACAGAGATATCTACAATATACAGATTATGGAAAGGTTGGACGATATACTTAGATATGCAAAAAGGGTTAAAGGCAGAGTAAGGGAGAAGATTCATGGAGTAAAATTATTTTCAATCAGGCAGTTATTTTCGCATATAGCAGAAGAAGTAAATTATATGGGCAGGATTAAATCAGCCACAAAGAGAAATTGGCTATCTGATGGCAAAAAAATAAAGAGAGATATTCTTCCTTTGTGCAAAAATGCGTACAGGCAAAAACTTGAACAGATATTGTCATCTGATCTAAGAATGCTCAGGGTAGTGAATAAAGGGGAAAATGAAAGAGCTTTTGTATATAACTTTGAAGTTGATTCTGAAAACGAGATGGATAAAAACTTCATAGTTTTTACAAAGATGTACACACCTCTATTAGTTTCAAATTCCCATGCAGCTCTAGTTGCCCGCGGCTGGGGAAAGTGCTGTGTAGTCGGCTGCGGAGCATTACAGGTTGATTACGGAAAGAAAGAATTACATGTAGCTGGCAAAGTCTTAAGAGAAGGCGACTGGGTTACGCTTAACGGCACCAAGGGTAGTGTTTATCAGGGACAACTGCCGATGATGGATGCGAGTGAAGAGAATAAGATTTTAGGGGATTTTCTTAAGATTTGCGATTCCCTGAAAAAAATAGGTGTACGTACAAACGGTGATACCCCTGATGATGCTAAAAAAGCGCGGCAGTTCGGCGCAGAGGGGATAGGGTTATTCAGGACAGAGCATATGTTTTACGGTAAAGGTTCTGATCAGCCGCTTTTTCTCCTGCGTAAGATGATTCTTTCTAAAGAAGTATCAGAAAGGAAGAGAGCCTTGGATGAACTCTTTCCTTACGTGAAAAAAGATATTAAGGGAACGTTTGAGGCAATGGATGGTTTTCCGGTTGTAGTGCGTTTGCTTGATCCTCCGCTTCATGAATTTGTCCCGCGAGAAAAAAGCAAATTAACAAAACTTGCCCGAGAATTGAATATTTCGATCGAGGAATTAACCAAACGGGCGGAAGCGCTGCATGAGTCTAATCCGATGATGGGGCACCGCGGTGTAAGATTGGGGGTTACTTATCCCGAAATCACAGCGATGCAGGTAAGGGCTATCTTTGAGGCTGCCGCAGAGCTGATCAAGGAGAAAAAGAATCCTTATCCGGAAATAATGATCCCTGTAGTCTGCAGTCCTAACGAACTGGAAAATCAATTTGCTATTGCCAAGGGAGTTTACAAGGAAGTTCTGGCAAAGCACAATCTTAAAAAAATCAAGCACATGTTTGGGACGATGATTGAGATTCCGCGGGCATCATTCGTGGCTGATAAGTTAGCAAAGACGGCTGAATTTTTCTCATTCGGTACCAATGACATGACTCAGATGGGATTTGGTTTTTCCCGCGATGATATCGGAGGATTTTTGCCTGATTATATTGAAAAAGGGATTCTTCCGGAAGACCCCTTTCAGAGCATTGATCAGGAAGGCATCGGAGAGTTAATTAAGATTGGAATCGAGCGGGGAAGGAAGACGCGTAAAAATCTTGAAGTCGGTATCTGCGGTGAACACGGAGGAGAACCCAGGTCAGTAGAATTTTGCTATAAAGCAGGAATGGATTATGTAAGCTGTTCTCCGTTTCGGGTTCCGATTGCCAAGTTAGCCGCAGCCCAGGCAGCTTTGAAGAAATAAAAATGGAAGCATTAAAAGCGTATCTTAAAGATATACGGCATATCCCTTTATTGACTGCTAAAGAAGAGATGCAATATGGCAGGAAGGTAAGAAAGGGCAGTGAAGCGGCGCGCAAGAAGATGATCCGTTCTAACCTGCGGCTGGTGATTAATATTGCCAAAAGATATATGTACCTGGGGATACCGCTCTTGGATTTAATCGAAGAGGGTAATCTGGGCCTGATGAAGGCGGTAGATAAATTCAATCCCCGTAAAGGTTATCGTTTTTCAACCTATGCTGCCTGGTGGATCAAACAGGGGATTACCCGTTCGATATCAGACCAGGGGAAGATGATCCGGGTGCCGGTATACATGAATGACCTGATTTCCAAATGGCGCAAGAAGAAAGAACAGTTATCTCAAAAATTAAAACGTATTCCCTCTGATAATGAGATCGCGAAAAAATTAAAATTACCGAAAAATAAAGTTGGAGAAATAACCTTCTGGATGTCTTCTACCACTTCTTCCTTAGAAGCTCCGGTCGGAGATGAAGAGGATAGCCAGGTTTCAGATTTACTTGAAGATAAGGGTGCGGTTTCTCCGGATTTTACGGTTGAGAAACTTTTCGACAAGGAAAGATTGGATAATTTGCTTGAGTTAATGTCAGAAAGAGAAAAACAGGTTTTGGATTTGCGTTTCGGGCTGGCAGAAAGTAAGCCTCATACGCTGGCAGAGCTATCTAAAAAGCTTGGAGTTTCGCGGGAGAGGGTGCGCCAGATAGAAGAAGCAGCGTTAAAGAAGCTAAGAAAATTTGTGAAAAAGCAGGAACAGGAACTAAGAGAGAGAAAGGGCAGAAAAGTATGAATTTAGCTGATACGATTAGAAATATTCCTGATTTTCCTAAGCAGGGCATCTTATTTAAAGATATCACTACTCTCTTAAAAGATAAAAATGCATTCAGGCAGGCAGTGGATGAGATGGCCAGTAAATTTAAAGATAAGAATATAGATAAAGTAGTGGCTGTTGAGGCGAGGGGTTTTATATTCGGAGGAGCAATCGCTCATGCTATAGGCGCAGGATTCGTCCCCGTGCGCAAAAAAGGGAAGTTGCCTGCTAAGACGAGTTTTGTGACTTATGACCTGGAGTATGGCAGCGATACCCTTGAGATTCATCACGATGCTATAGTAGAGGGTGAAAAGGTTCTAATCGTCGACGATCTCCTGGCTACGGGCGGTACAGTAAAAGCGGTGACGGATTTAGTAAAGCAGCTCAAAGGTGAAATTACCGGTATTATTTTCTTAATCGAGCTTACAGATTTAAAGGGCCGCGATAAATTAAAAGAGTATCCTCTAGAAGCATTGATTCAGTTTTAAGTGGTAAGTCGTAAGTAATAAGTGAACGACAAGGTTTGAGGCTGTTATCCGCCGGAGGCGGATAAAAGAATTTAACAGCCGAGAACCTAAAAAGGGGATTACTAAGGGGAAAAGACTGTTTTCCCCTTAGGCATGTAGTTCTTTGATTGCTAAGGAAGGGTGACAGAGAGCGAGTAACACGAGCGAACGCCATGGAGGGAAACCATATGGGTTTCCCTATGGGGAGTGAAGCGTCCTTCGATTCCAAGATAAGCCGTAGATATACGAGTAAGCACTAACAGTTTACTTGCAAGCATAACATAAACTATAGCGAAACGACGCCCCTGTAGCTCATAAGGATAGAGCAGTGGTTTCCTAAACCGCGTGGGCAGGTTCGATTCCTGCCAGGGGCATAGAAAATTAAAATGTATGATATAAATTTACATTGCCATTCATTATTAAGCGACGGAGTCTTACTTCCCTCAGAGCTCTCTGTGCGATATCTTGCCGCCGGTTACAAAACCATAGCGATCACCGACCATGTGGATTATAGTAACATCAAAAGCTTAATAAAATCAATTATAGAGTTTACTAATCAATGGCCGAAGAAGCTCGGAATAAATGTATTGCCGGGAGTGGAATTGACCCATTTACCCCTTGAGCAATTTAAGCCTTTAGCGCAGTTAGCTAGAAAATCCGGTATAAAAATTATCGTAGCGCACGGTGAGACTATCGTTGAGCCGGTGATTCAGGGGAGTAATCGTGCTGCTTTAGAAGCTGATATAGATATCTTGGCACATCCAGGACTGATTAGTGATGTGGATGTCAAGTTGGCAAAGGAGAAGGGCATTTTCTTAGAGCTCACCTCTCGCTTTGGGCACTGTGACACTAATCCGCATGTCGTTGGGAAGGCTTTAAAAATCCAGGCAAAATTAATCTTGAATAACGATAGCCATAATCCTGAGGATATTATAAAGCCGCAAGATTTAGAGGGTGTTGCTAAAGGTGCCGGCCTAAGCGATGAGCAGATTATTATGATTCATCAGGAAGTAAAGGAATTTTTAGTAAAAAAGGAGGGAAGATGAGACATCTGGCAATTTTCCTGGTAATTGGTATCTTCGTCTTAAGCGGTTGTACTTCTACGTCAAAGAGTACGGGAATGAACACGATTTTAGAGCCTCAGGCAATCTTAAGGTTTGGGGATGTACCTGTACCAGTGGGGTTTAAACTGCTGCTTAATGATTCCTATGCTTTTGAGAGTGCTGGTACACGCGTGGGTGTATTGAAGTATTACGGAAAGGCAGATGCGGACAGGTTGGTTGAATTTTACAAGGCCCAGATGCCTATTTATGATTGGAATCTATTGAATGTAGTGGAATACGGGGAAAGGCTGCTTAATTTTGAGCGTGATGATGAGATCTGTATTATCAGCTTACTGCCTAAATTTAACCTGTTCAGGCTAAATTATCTGTTGGCTACCATCTCTATCGGGCCAAAGTCTCAAAGAGGAGTAAGGAGCTCAAAAGAGATTCTCGGCGAGTCTGTAAGGGGAAGCGTAAAGAGTCCGGTTAAGTTGATTAAATAGTTTTGATCTGGCAAAAAAACTCTTGACATATAAAAGGTTATGTGATAAAAGATAAAAATAGGATATAGCATTGGATATGACTTTAATTCAGGCGGAAAGGAGAGTGAGGAACTAAATAAGCCCGAAGTCAGGTAAAATCCAGTGATATACATATATATAGGAAAAATCTAGGAAACACTTAAAACCTAGTTAATATAATTTAAAGTATAATTTTTAAGGAGGAAATAATGAGTAAACGTTTAATCATAGTTCTGGCAGCAATCTTTGTGGTAGGTATCGCTTCTATCGCATGTGCAGAAGTCCAGAATGTAAAGGTGAGTGGTGATATCTTAGTATCAGGTGTCCACCGCAGCCATCTGACATTAGATGATAATGAAAGTGTTGCGGATTTTGGTGAAAGTATCGATGCATTGCTTTCCCAGGTTCGTGTAAGAGTAGATGCGGATCTAACTGACAATGTAACAGCAACAGTAAGGCTGTTGAATGAAAGAACATTTGGTGATGAGGCTGATGCTGACAATAATACAGTCAGAATAAACAATTCCGATGTCTCATTGGATCTTGCCTATATGACCATGAAGGAGTTTTTATATTCACCTCTGACTTTAACTGTTGGACGTCAAAACCTAAGGTTTGGTAATGGGTTAATTATTGGCGATCCGGATACTAATGGTATCTCTGATGGTCATAATACTGCAGCGAGATATCTTCCAAATTCTTTGGATGATTTAAGTCTACGTAAAGCATTCGATGCAATTAGAGCGACATTAGATTATGATCCGTTAGTTGTGGATATTGTCTATTCTAAAATTGATGAAAATGCCGTAGGTTTGGATGATGATACAACATTAATAGGTGCAAATGCCG
>JAHIZC010000208.1 GCA_018814745.1 Candidatus Omnitrophota bacterium | reverse complement strand
TTCATCTGCACTAAGTAAATTTTTGGAAAAGGCTTTTGATTTTGGCATTGGTTCTCTTTCGAGAGAAAAGAGAGTTCCTGAACAGATATTTTCTGCCTCTAGCGATATAATTAGTTCGTTTTTATCTGCTTTATTTGAAGGAGATGCTTATATCTCTGTAGAGAGAAAAGGGAGCGGGGCATACTTTGAGTATTCAACCGCTTCAAAATTATTAGCCCAAGGAGTAAGTAGTTTATTACTGCGTTTAGGTGTTATGTCCGTAATTAAGTCCAAAGAAAAACATGCGACAAACACCAAGCTAAAGAAGAAGCGGACCTATTATTCAATTTACGTATACGGAGTTGATAATGTAAAAAGATTAGCAAGTTATTTAAAATTTGTGGGTAAGAAATCTGAAAAATTAGAGATTCTAAAATCACTGAGTTTAAAATCCAACCCGAACTTAGATTTAATCCCTGAGGTAAATCAATTATTTAAGAGTTTGGTAAAACTAGCGGGGGTTAAGGTCAAGAAGCTAAGAAAAATTTCTCCTAAATTAGCAAGTTATTATGAGAATAGATGTTTACCTTCTCCTGGAGGGTTAAGAGAGGCATTAAGTATAATCGCTGAGTTTGGTAAGATATCCGGGTTGGCAGAAAGTATATTTGAATACCTTAAATTATTGGCAAATTCAGATATTTATTGGGATGAGATTATTGCTATAGAAAAGATATATTCAGAAAAATGGGTATATGACCTATCAATCTTAGAAAATCACAATTTCATTGCCCAAGATATAATAGTTCATAATAGCAATATCTTTGATTCTATCCGTTGGGTTTTAGGTGAGCAATCAGCAAAATCCCTTCGAGGTTCTGATATGCAGGACGTTATTTTTAATGGTACTGATACTAAAGAGCCTTTAAGTATGGCTGAGGTTACTCTGACCTTTGACAATAAGGGGAGGTTTTTTAATTTTGATCATGACGAAGTAGCGATTACGCGGCAGCTTTTTCGCTCGGGAGAGAGTGAGTATCAACTTAATCACACGACAGTACGCTTAAAAGACGTACTGGATTTACTTACGGGTACTGGTATCGGAGCAGAGAGCTATTCCATGGTCGCCCAGGGTAAGATCGATTTGGTTTTAAGTTCAAGGCCGGAGGACAGGCGCCTGGTTTTTGATGAAGCATCCGGGATCACTAAATATAAATCTCAGAAAAGAGAAACTAGCAGAAGATTAGAGGAAACAGAGCAGAATCTCCTGAGGGTAAACGATATCATCGCCGAAGTAAAACGCCAAATCGGTAGCCTAGAACGGCAGGCGAATAAAGCGCGCAGGTATAAAGAGGTCTTTGAGGAATTAAAATCAAAGGAGATTAATCTATCTGTGCTGCAAAAAATTATTCTCCTCAACCAGCAAGAAGAGATTGTTAAGGGCTTAAAAGAATATAGCCAGAAGGAAGCAGAACTTCTAAATCGGATTAGCGAGGAAGAAGCCAAGGTGAGCAATAGGCAATCAGAGTTAAAGCTGCTGGAAGATAGAGTGATGGATATTCGTAACCAAATACTAGAGGCAGAGAATAATATTTCCAGGAATAATCAGTATATTAAAATTCATAGAGAGAGGCTGCTTGAATTAGAATCAACCAAGGAGCATCTTGCGCAACAGATTGAACAAGTTAAAAACAGGCTGATCATGGATCAGGAGAAACTGGATAAAATTAAAGAGGAGTATGGCCAGATAACGAGCAGCATAGAGGAAAAGACTCAAATCTTAAAAGAAAAAGAAACTCAGATAAACGCCCTGGCCCATTCAATAAAGGATGCATTAGAGCAGATCTCCCTAAATAAAAGATCTTTACTTGAATTAGCCTCCCAGCTAGCTAACGCTAAAAACGAGGTCTCTGATTTTAACTCAAAGCAGCAGATTTTTCTAGCACGCAAAAAAAGGCTGGAGATTGAAAGAGCCAAGACCTTCGAAGAGAAAACTTCAGTTAGTGCAAGCCTTGATCGAGCAAAAAGCGATGTCGAGAATTTAAGGAAGACTAGCGAAGAACTTGTAGCAGAAATCTCCCGGTTCAAAGCAGAGTTAGAGCAGGAGACTACCTGTTTGGATGGTATTGATTCTAAAATCCAGAATTTTGAAAAACAAATATTCACACTCCAATCTCATAAAGAGTTTTTAGAGAAGCTAAAGACTGAATATGATGATATCGGGGAATCGATGAATGCGGTGGTATATCTGGACAGGCTGCCTTCGGAAAAAGTAAGCGGCTTAGTCTTAAAAATAAAGGAGTATGTTAATCTTACCGATAGAGACAGGAGTTATTTCGAATCGAATTTTAAACTTGCCGCAGAGGCAAAACCGATCGAGCTGGATACCCGTAAGATAGAAGAAAGGCTCAGTGATTTAGAGAATAAAATTTCTATTTCACGGGATGAAAAAAAAGCCAAGGAATCACACATCAGTCAACTTAATAATTTAATCTCTGTAAAAGGAGGAGAATTACGTACTCAAGAGATATCCCTGGCGAATAAAGAGAGCGTATTAAGCAGTATTTCACAACAGCTCTCAAAGATAATCGAAGAGGAACAGGTAATATCTATGGAGCTGCAGGATGTATCAAGGGAACTTACCGTTCTTGAGAATAACTTGCTTCATTGCCAGGCACAGTTAGATGGAATAACAAAAACCAGGCAAGAGACCGAAGATAAGATATCGCAAGAAGAAGAGAATATTTCGTGTAATAGTAAAGAGAGAGAAAAGATGCTTATGGATATCACTCAGACTAAGACTGAGCTTGGCGGGTTGAATCATCGTTTGGTGTCCGATGAAGCTACGTTAAAAATCCTCGAGGATACTTATAATCAGGATCTTAGCAGCATTAGCAGTATCGAAAATCAGATCAAGGATGCCGGAGAGAAGAGAGGGTCGTTAGAGTCAGAGATAAAAGAATGTTTGAAGTCGATAGAAGAATCAACCAAAGAAATAGAAACACAAAAAGAATCACTTAGCCTAACGCAGGAGAGCCATAAACAACTCAACCAGGGATCAAGCGATACTTTTAAGAAGATCGATTTTGAAAAAAAAGAGCTTGAGGCGCTAAAGAACAATCTGCACGAGTTACAGATGTCGCAAAAGGATATCGAGTATAAATATGCGAGTATAAAAGAGCGGATGCTCCAGGCTTACAAGGTGGATTTAGACACACAGGAACCGACGGAAGGCGAATTTGAGGAAAGCTTACTTTCGGATGAAATCACAAAACTAAAGCATAAACTCGATTCCTACGGTTCGGTGAATTTGGTAGCGATTGAAGAGTATGACGAATTGAAAAAACGTTATGACTTCTTGGTCCAGCAGCAAAACGACCTGCTCCAAGCTAAAGAATCCTTGCGCCAGGCAATATTAAAGATTAACCGTACTACCAAACAGATGTTTTTAGAGACGTTCGAGAAGGTAAAGGTGGAATTTAAGACCTATTTTAAATTGCTCTTTAACGGCGGGGATGCTCAGCTTTTCTTAATCGACGAGCAGGATCCTCTGGAGTCGGGGATCGAGATCATCTGTAGGCCTCCGGGGAAAAAATTACAGAACGTCTTATTGCTTTCAGGCGGCGAAAAATCGATGTCTGCAATCGCTTTGATTTTTGCTATCTTTAAAGTTAAGCCTTCGCCTTTTTGTATATTAGACGAGATCGATGCCGCTTTGGATGAGGCTAATGTGGACAGGTTTAGCAGGTTGCTGCAGGAATTTGCATCAATTTCTCAATTTATTGTGATCACACATAACAAAAGGACGATCCTTAATGCAAATGTTATGTATGGTATTACTATGCAGCAATCAGGAGTTTCTAAGATTGTTTCTGTTAAGTTTGCTACGGATAAGAAAAAAGAGGACGAGAGTGTTGAGGTGGCTTTTTCGTAATTTAACTGCAGGTTTTATTCTTGCCACTATGTTTCGCCTGGTATAGCTTTTTATCAGCAGCGCTAATTAAATCCGCAGGGTTATCTGCATCAGCCGGAAAAGTCGATAAACCTAAACTGGTAGTTAGTCTTTTCTTAGGAAGGATTTCAGCTTTGGAAAACTTCCATTCTTCAATATTTTTTCTCAAGCGTTCTGCGATTAAAAGTGCTTCTGGTTTATCGGTTTGAGGAAGGATAATAGAAAATTCCTCACCTCCGTAGCGGCATACATGATCCATCTTCCTGAAATGGTTTCTTAGTAAATGCCCCAGATTTTTTAATATTTTATCACCGGCCTGGTGGCCAAGTTTATCGTTATAAATTTTAAAATCATCAATATCTAAAATAATCAAGCTAAGCATCAATTTTTCTTTTTTAGCTTTATCGATTTCTCTATGCAGCAGGTGTTG
>JAHIZC010000207.1 GCA_018814745.1 Candidatus Omnitrophota bacterium | reverse complement strand
TGCGATCATTTATCTTAAGAAAATGGCCAGAATTATAAAGAAGAATTCGATTATTATAGTTTGCCTTTCCGGCAGAGGGGATAAGGACTTGGGTATAGTGACGGAAAATCTGAAGATATGAACCCCGCACCTTCTTGCTATTCAATCATTAAACATAATAGAGGCGGTGGGATTAAAGCGAATATGCGTAACAATCTGAATTAATCAGAAGGTGCGGGATGAACAGGATAGAAGCCAAATTTAAGAAATTAAAAGAAGAGAAGAAAAAAGCATTTATCGCTTTTATTACTGCAGGCTATCCTGATTTAAGTACTACCAGGAAGTTGCTCTTTGAGTTCGATAGAATCGGCCTGGACTTGGTAGAGTTAGGGGTTCCTTTTTCTGATCCTTTAGCAGACGGCCCTCTGATTCAGGAAGCTTCGCAGGCAGCTTTAAAGAAGAAAGTAAATCTGGGAGCTATTCTGAATTTAGTGAAAACAGTGCGTAAGCGGATAAATTTACCCATTTGCCTGATGACTTACTATAATCCGATATTTTCTTTTGGCGAACAAGCTTTCGTGAAGCAGGCGGTAGAGTCGGGAGTTGACGGCGTGATTATTCCTGACCTGCCTCCTGAAGAGGGTAAGGATTTTATAAAGTTAGCGCATAAGAACGGATTAGACGTCATCTGTTTTATTTCCCCCACTACTTCTTTAAGGCGCATAAAGTACATAGCGAATCTTTCAAGAGGATTTATCTATTATGTTTCTCTGACCGGAGTTACCGGGCCACGCCAGAATTTGCCTGCGGAACTAAATACTAATTTGAAGAAAATAAAAAAGCATACCGCAAAACCTATTTGTGTAGGCTTCGGAGTATCCTCACGTCATCAGGTAGAGCAGATCTATAAAGTAGCTGATGGAGTGATTGTGGGAAGTGCGATCATTAAGCAGATAAGAAGCTCTATCGGTAAGCCCAGCCTGATTAATAAAGTCAGTAAATTTATCCAAAAAATAAAAAGTGTATAAAAAAACCGTACTTAACAATGGCTTAAGGATTATTGCCCATCCTATGCCAAAGAGACAATCAGTGGCTTTGGGTGTCTGGTTAAAAGTAGGTGCTAGATACGAAACAGCTGATCAGAGGGGTATCTCTCATTTTCTAGAACATCTCCTCTTTAAAGGAACGAAAAAATATCCCTGCCGTAGAATCAAAGAATCGATTGAAGGTGTCGGCGGTTCATTGAACGGTTTTACTTCGGAAGAGCTTACATGTTATTTGATTAAGATTCCGGCTGATTATTTAAGTCTCGCCTTGAATATCTTATCAGATATGGTGATCAACCCACTGTTATCACCTTCGGATATCCAAAAAGAAAAGACCGTGATTTTAGAAGAGATAAAGATGTATAAGGACTTGCCGCAGAGCCATGTCTATGAGCTTTTAGATGAACTTCTCTGGCCTGATCAACCACTCGGCGCACCGATAATCGGATCAGCTGAGATTATCAGCAGGATCAGTAGAAAAGAATTATCCCTCTTTAAGCAGAAATATTATACTCCTTCCAATATCGTAATTAGTGCCGCCGGGTTCCTGGATTATAATAAGCTGCTCGGGGGTGTGAAGCGGATTTTCTCCGATCAAATGAATCAGGATGAAGTCGAGTTTCAAAAGGCCCGAGAAGGGCAAGCTAGGCCGCGATTAAAGATCTATCATAAGAAGACGGAGCAGACCCATATGGCTTTGGGTTTTCACGGCTTTAGCAGAGGCCATCACTCAAAGCATGCCCAAAGCCTGCTGCACGTTATTCTGGGGGCAAATATGTCTAGCCGTCTTTTTAATCAGATCAGAGAGAAGGAAGGCTTGGCTTATGAGATCGGGACTTTAGTAAAACTTTATCAGGATGCAGGTGCTTTTGTAGTCCATGCAGGTATGGATAACCGTAAGGTTATGGATGCTTTTAAATTGGTCTTGCAGGAACTTGGGAGGATTAAGAAAGCGTTAGTCAGCAAAGATGAATTTAAGAGAGCTAAAGAGTTTTATCTGGGGCAGACAAAATTAGCTTTAGAAGATACCTTGAATCATATGCTCTGGATCGGGGAGACCAGTGCAACTTTAGATAGAACATACTCCCTCTCTGATATAATAAAAGAGGTAAATGAAGTCACCAGGGATGACCTAAGAAAAGCTGCGCAATATATATTCCAAGAGCAGAAGTTAAACCTGGCATTAATCACTCCGCAGCGACTGAGTGAGGATAAGATAAAGCAGCAGTTTAGCCTGATAAGCTAAGGCTATAATTGCTGAGATCTCTTATAAGAATTATTTGACATAGATATTAACATATGATATGATTATCAACTAACAAGCAATTTATCATCACAAAGGAGGCAGAGATGGCAGAAACAGGTTATTGCGTAAAATGTAAGAGCAAGAAAGAGATGAAGAATGAAGAGCAAGTCACGATGAAGAATCAGCGCTTGGCGATGAAGGGTAAATGCCCGGATTGCGGCACTGGTATGTATAAAATATTAGGAAAAAAATAAGCATTTCCTTTTTAGGAGGTAGGTAGCAATAGAGACAAAACAATTAGCGTTACGCATTGCATCATTTGCTAGATCTAAAAAAGCTAGAAGGCCGATCGTATTGGATATGCGAAAGGTTTCTAGCTTTTGTGATTATTTTGTTATTTTAAGCGGTTCGTCTTTACGGCAGGTAAACGCGTTAGCAGCAACTATAGAGGAAGATCTCTCGGGCCTAAAAATAAAGTCCCTCTCTCAGGTTCAGCCCGGAGATGAGTCAGGATGGGCGGTTTTAGATTACGCTTCGGTTATCGTACATATTTTTTATGAACCACTGAGAGAATTTTATTCACTAGAACGTTTATGGTCTGATGCGAAGAGGGTGAGGATCCCTCGAAAGATACGTAAAGCGCGGAATTAATATCTTCCCTCGTGTAGTTCCCTTCGAATTTTAGAGATCGCCAATCGCATAGCCTAAATCAGATGAAAAAGGACTTAGAGCAATCACTGGTAGTAATTATAGAAGATTCCCTGGGTAAGCTAGGCCTTGAGAAAGGCTGTGCTGGGGATCTCTACCTGGATTTTCCCACCGATACCCGCTTCGGAGACCTCTCTACTAATATAGCCTTAAGAATCAGTAAAATAGTTAAGAAGCCCCCTCTTTCCATTGCTCGGGATTTAGTGGGCATTATAAAAGAGAGCTTAAAAGACTCTCTTGTAAATGATTATATAAAGGAAGTCAGCGCTGAAGGCGCAGGATTCATAAATTTCTATTTAGAACATAAATACTTTTATCAGCAGCTAAAATGTTTGATATTAAAAGGTGAGAAATCGCAAGCTTTGACAGTGGGGAAAGGCGAAAGGGTGCTGATTGAATTTGTCAGCGCAAATCCTACCGGGCCTCTCTCTGTAGCTCATGCCAGACAGGCGGTAGTAGGTGATTGCCTGGCGAATATATTAGAATTCTTAGGCTTCAAAGTTAAGAGAGAATACTATTTGAATGATGAAGGTAATCAGATTGATATATTGGCAGAGTCCGTACGGCTGAGAATCAAAGAATTAGGCGGGGAGAATATTGAATTCCCCGAGAATTATTACCAGGGTGAGTATATTTATGAAATAGCTAAAAAGGTTCAGGGTCAAAAAATAAAGGACGAAGAGGTTTCTGATTTCGCTGTAGAATATATATTAAAGACAATCAAAGAGGACCTTAAGGAGTTTAAGGTTCGATTTGATTATTGGTTTTCCCAGAAGCAGTTAGGAAGGAGCCGGGAAATCGCACGAACCTTGGATCTCTTAAAGAAGAAAGGGTTTTTATACGAGAAAGACGGGGCACTGTGGTTTAAATCCACTGATTTAGGAGATGATAAAGACCGGGTTGTGATAAAAAGCGACGGGGCATATACCTATCTTGCTCCGGATATCGCCTATCACCGGGGGAAATATAAACGCAGGTTTAAATGGCTGATTAACCTTTGGGGCCCTGATCATCACGGTTACATTAAGAGGTTAAAGGCTGCGGTTCAATCTTTAGGCCACGCAGGTTCTACCCTTTCGATTATTATTGTACAACTAGCTTCGATATTTAAAGAGGGAAAACCCTTAGAGATGTCTACGCGCCGCGGCCAGTATATCACTTTGCGGGAAGTTCTTGATGAAGTAGGCAGTGATGCGGCGAGATTTTTCTTCTTGATGCGTAAAACTTCAAGCCATTTGGATTTTGATCTGGATACGGCGAAAAAACAAACCTCGGAAAATCCAGTCTATTATGTACAGTATGCCCACGCCAGAATCTGTAGTATCCTGCGCCAGAGTCATATCGAGAATTTTAAGAAAAATGCCGACCTTTCTTTATTAAAGGAGAGAGAAGAGATAGCACTGATCAAAAAGACATTACAGTTCTCCTATATTTTAAATATCTGCCACAAAACCCAGGATCCTTACATGCTTACCGTATATCTGCAGGAATTGGCGGAGACATTCCATAGGTTTTATGATCTGCATAAAGTATTGGGTGAAGATGATCGATTGACTAAAGCAAGATTATCTTTGATTGAGGCAGCGAGAATAATTATAAACAGCGGGCTGAGGTTATTAGGAGTTTCGACCCCTGAGAAAATGTAAATTCGCACGTTCAGAGAAGTAAAGAGGAGGAAGATTGATACTTGACATTGAAAATGTCAAGTATCAAGTGCTCATTTAATGCAAAAACACAAAATACTAAATATCGCACATCCGGATAATAAGCTTAAGGAGAATTTCTCCAAAGAGCTGGGAATCTCTGGTATCCTTGCGCAAATATTAGTAAATCGTGGCCTGAAGAGTATTGCTGAAGCGGAAAGATTCTTGAAGGCAGATGTGGGGCAGCTCCTTGATCCCTACTCATTCAGAGATATGCCTAAGGCAGTTGGGATCATCAAAAAAACAGGAGAGCAGAAAGATAAAGTGATGATCTTTGGCGATTATGATGCCGACGGTATAACTGCTCTGGCATTGCTGAAGAGTACACTCCAGAAGCAAGGCATAAATACGGAACATTATTTGCCGCATAGAGTCAAGGAGGGGTATGGCCTGAATAAAGATATCGTAGAGATCGCCAAACGCAGGAAGATTAAGACACTGATCACGGTTGACTGCGGAACAAATAATCACAGAGAGATAGAGGAGTTAAGGCGGAATAATATCGAAGTCATTGTTACCGACCATCATGAGAACAGTAATCATTCTCTGCCGCCGGCATCAAGTATTCTCAATGCTAAGCTGAAAGATTCAAATTACAAATATAGAGACTTAGCAGGTGTAGGTGTAGCCTATAAGTTATCCCAGGCAATAAGCGATTCTGAGTTATTGGATGATCTGGATTTAGTCTCTTTGGGTACGATCGCAGACAGCGCTCCTTTGACAGGCGAAAACCGCATAATCGCTAAGGAGGGATTGGCTAGGATGCCCCGGACTAAAAAGAAGGGGCTTGAGGCACTGATCGAAAATGCCGGCATACAAAACAAAAAATTCACTTCTACGTTTATCAGTTTTATAATTGGCCCGCGGATCAATGCCAGCGGACGGATTGATTCAGCCGAAGATTCCTTGAAACTGCTGATGAGCAAGACGCAAGAGGAGGCGCAAGGTTACGCTAAGATTCTAGAGAAGCATAATCGCCAGCGCCAGAAGATAGAGAGTAAAATCTTGCAGGAGGCGGAAGATCTGATTAATAAAGAAGTCAACTTTAAAGAACATAAAGTAATTGTAGTCGCCAAGGATGATTGGCATCAAGGCGTATTAGGGATAGTGGCTTCAAAACTGGCAGATAGATTCCTCCGGCCTGCTATCGTAATCTCAATGAGCGAAGATTTATGCCGCGGTTCGGCGCGCTCGATTAAAAACTTTCATCTTTTTGATGCGCTCGTTGACTGTAAGGAATTCTTAAATGCTTTCGGTGGCCACAGCCATGCAGCGGGCCTGGTGATTACCAGAGAGAGCATAGATGATTTTAAAGAGAGTATTAACAGACTGGCGCACCAGAGGCTCACTTTGGAAGATCTATTGCCGAGCATAGATGTAGATATGGAAGTTTCTCTTTCTGACCTAAATGAAGAGATAGTTGCGCAATTGGAATTACTTGAGCCATTCGGCGCAGGGAATCCCGCACCTATATTTTATGCAAAGAATCTGAAGTTAAAGTCCCAACCGCAGACCTTAAGCAGGGGGACCTTAAAGTTTTGGGTAACCGATGGTGTAGTCATTTATCAGGCGATAGGTTTTGGATTAAGCAGTTTTAAAGATAGCCTGATGCAGGCAGAATGTTTTGACCTGATATTTACTCCCAGGATTGACAATTGGCGGGATGAATCATCCTTGCTTTTGGAAATCAAGGATATATTCTTTAAGTGAGGGCATAACTTACGTCGCTTCGCTGCGTAAGTTATCTGCTCATTAAGCCTTTTGAAAATTACCCTTCTTGATGCATTTCGTACAGACGTATGCCTTCTTAGGATGGCCTTTGATTAGTATGCGCATTTTTTGAAGGTTAGGTAGGAATTTCCGTTTGGTCCAGTCGCTGATTTTGCTACCGGTGCCACCTTTACTTTTGGCCATACCCTTTCGGGTGACCTTTTTTCCGGTCATCGCGCCTTTTTCGCACAAAGTACATTTCTTATACATAATTCAGCTCCTTATAGAAAGTAAAGTATACTTGAAAATACGCCATTGTCAAGGTAAAATAAACCTGTTAGTTCTGAGCTGATGAGATTTTCTCCGAAGAAATGATGCCTGCCTTGTCTTGTTTCTCGCGCATCGTTCGAATTTCCCCAGCGTGGAAATTCTTCACTCGGAGAAAATTTTCGCTCTGCCAGACATATATTAGCGGGGCAACCGTGCCCGCTCAAATTTTCTACGTGCGCTCGAAATCAAGCCAAGTCAGTCCT
>JAHIZC010000206.1 GCA_018814745.1 Candidatus Omnitrophota bacterium | reverse complement strand
TTATGAGAATTTTTAATATATGCCGGAACAACCGGAATATCTAACTCCTTAATTAAAATTCCCACGCCTTTTTTGAATTCTTGAACATTCTCATCTATAGAACGCCTGCCGGCGGGGAATATACAAGCCATCTTACCATGCCTGATAACATGCGCTATAGCCTGCATTGCCTCAGTTAGATTTGTATTCGGATCAATCGGGATCAGATGCGCTAATTTAATCGACCAGCGAAAGACAGGTTTTTCAAATATATCGCTGTATCCTAAAGAGAATATATTGACCACGTACTTAAAAGGCAGGCTGCTGATTAGTACAGCTCCGTCTAAGTAACTGGCGTGGTTTGGACAGATAAGATATGGCCCCTTAGACGGCAAGAGCTCTTTGCCTTTAACTCTTAAAAGCCAGAAAACCTTAAAAATACAGAAAAAGGCTTTTATGATTATCCAAAGAATAACAGTATCTAAAAACCGGGGGACAAGGCTGATTTTTTCCAGGGTTTTCTCTTCCGGCTGTTCCCTCAAGATCTCAGACCAGGTCTTAGCTGCTTCTTCTCTGGTTTCTTTTGAAGTTGCGCCTTCTTCGATAATTTCTAATACTCTAACAATCAGCTCTTTAACTGTCGCGGCTTTACCCAATGTCTCCTCAGGTATTTTTATGGAAAAAAGTGCCTCCAGGCCCAAAATAAGTTCCACCTTGCTTAAAGAATCTATGCCTAGATCAATCTCTAGATGACTGTTTAAATGAATCGGTTTTTTAAGTTCATTGTTTAAATAACCAATGATCTTCTTGGCAATATCCTGACTTAAAATATTTGTGTCTTCTTCCGATAAAATTTCCTCCTTAGCCTCTTCTTTTACAGACTCAAAATCAGCAAATTTCTTACTCACCTGATAACGTTTTATTTTCTTCAAAGATGTACGGGGCAATTCCTCTTTGGTAATCACGAAACCCATGATGTGCTTATATGAAGGCAGATCCTTACCTAGATTCTCTAAATCCCAGCGAACCCTCGCCTGAATATTAGCCTCATTCCTTTTGCGCAGATATTCAAAATCCGGAACGACTACGGCATAAAGTGAATCTATCAACCTTCCGAATCTCTCTTCGGTTTTAGGCATGATGCATATTTCTTTGATATAGGGACTCTTGATATAATGCTCCTCTAGTTCCCCAGGATAGATATTTTTTCCTGAACTTAATACAATCACGTCTTTTTTCCTAGCACTTAGAAAAAGATAGCCATCTCTATCTATATAACCCAGGTCCCCGGAATAAAACCAATCATCCTTTATAACCTCACTGGTTAAATCAGGACGTTTAAAATATCCTGCCATAACATTAGGCCCCTGGATAGCCACCTCTCCTATTCCCGATTCATCCGGATCAACAATCTTAATTTTCACACCCGGTATAGGCTTACCGACGGAACCAAATTTTTGTCTTTCCGGAGGGTTAAGCGTTACTATGGGAGATGTTTCAGTCAGCCCATATCCTTCGATTAATTTAACCCCCATTAATCGTGATAAAGCCTCAGCGACCTTAGGCTCTATCCTGGCACCTCCGCTGACTAAAAGCCTCAGGCTCTTGCCGAATTGTTTACGTACTTTATTTCTAATCAGCGGCAGAAATAAAGGCATAAGTAGAGGAGGAATCTTTTTGGTCTTCTCAGCTATACCTTTATATAATAAAAAGAGCAGTTGCGGGACAGCGGTCAAAACCGTAACCTCTGCTTCTTTGATTACCGAACTGAGGTCAGATGGCTTATAACTTAAAGGAAAATAAGTTATCTTCCCTCCTAAGAGAAGCGGTGCGATTAAAGTAGCCATAAAGGCGTAGGTGTGATACAGAGGCAGGATAGCAATCGAATTATCAGAAGCAAAAAATACCTTCCGTTCCTGAATACCATGAAAATTAGAACAGATATTCTTGTGGGTTAGAAGTACTCCTTTTGATTGGGCAGTAGTGCCAGAGGTATAAACTAGAGAAGCAGTATCTGCGGGAGAAACAGTAGGTAGAATAGATAAATCCGGAGCAACATTTTCTATCTCAGAGAATTTGATAAGATTCCCGGAAAGATCATCGGGAGAATCAAGAATAATTACTCTATTCAGCTTTTTCCCAATGTTCTTGCCGATTTTCTTCGTAAATATACCATGGGAAGAAAAAATTACTTTCGAGCCGCTATCATTGAGGAAATTTTCTATCTCTTTTCCGGATAACTGCGGGTCCAGCGGAACACAGCCGAGTCCAGCATAGATTATCCCAAAATATATTATCGGCCATTCAGGACAATTTTCTAAAATTAAGGCTGCAAAATCTCCCTTCTTGCAACCTTGTTTTATTAAATAAGTAGCTAATTTTAAACTTAAAGTCTCTACTTCTTTATAGGTAAATCTTTGCCAGGAATTATCTCTCTTCGTCTGTAAGGCTACTCTATCTGGATTATTCGAAACTGCATTACTAAATATACCGTGAATGACAAAGTTATCTTCTAGCATTAATTTTAGCGGTAGTTATCTTTGGTACGCGTAGTAAATACTTTAGGCCTAATAACGTAAATAGGATTAAACTTGCCAAAGAAATTCGATACCCCAGAGCGCCTAGCGAAGAAAGGAAAAAGATAGTGATCCCGTAGAATAAAGGTCCGATAATAGATGAAACTAAATTTACAATATTAAATAAACCGAATATCTCTCCTATTTTTTCTTCCGGCACAAGCCTTACAAGTGCAGCGCGGGAAACTACCCAACCTGAACTCATTGCTAAGCCTGCAATTGCGCCGATCAACCAATATAGACGAGGGTCATGATTAAGCGCTCCTAACAAAAAACAAACTGTCCAGAGAATAAATATTGAACAAAGTGAACGTTTATAGCCAACATAATCGCTTAAAAAACCTGAAGCAATGCTACCAATAATTGCAAAAAAAGTAGAAAACATGATCAGATTCACTACCTGTGAATCGTTTAAACCAAATATCCTTGTAGCATATACCGACATAAAAAGTATTACCACATAGACTGCGCATAAACTGAAAAACATCGCGATTAATAAATCCATTAAACCGGGGATTTTATTCACGTTCAATATGCTTACCTTTAATTTTTTAAAAATTTCAATCGCTTTATCTTTATTAAAGAGATGGCCTAATTTAACATCGGATCTTAGCTTTTGATCCTTAACGAATAGAAGACAGGGCAGAGAAAATACTAAAAACATTATTCCTGTAGGCAAAAATGTTGCCTGATAACCTCTCGCCAGCTGTATCGGCTTAATCAGATAGAGCGCGAAGATTGCCCCGCTATAACCGAGCATCTTACCAAAGCCGGAAACAAGCCCTATTTTATTCTTAGGCGCAATATTAACTATCATTGCATTATAAAAAACTATCGAAGTCTGACAACCAAAATTAGCAATAGCAAAAAATATCAATGCCAAAAGAATATTAGCTGACAGGCCAATAGCTATTGTAAAAATTACCGATAAAACTGTAAGGTAGGCTAAGAAAATCCTGCGTTTTCCGGTAAGGTCCGAAATAGAGCCAAAGATAGGCGAAAGGATTGCGATAAAGAAGGCTGAGATACCAAAAGAAATAACATAGAAAATTTCCGGAGCACCCTTTTCGAAAGTCAACCAACGCACAAAATATAAGGATACAACGTTTAAAGCAAAGAATTGATTTGCCAGG
>JAHIZC010000237.1 GCA_018814745.1 Candidatus Omnitrophota bacterium | reverse complement strand
TTAGTGTCCCGCTTATATTCAGCCATGCTACGACAGAGGTCTATGGCTTGATTAAGATAGCGGCGATTGAGTTATTTGCCCTGGCGCTCCTTGTGCTTCTGGTCATTCAGGCCTTTTTGGTCCGCCCGGGGCGCATGCAAGGGGCCGGATATCTTGCGCTCGCTTTTTTTGTTGTCGCAGGTATTTCTTTGATTAAGGCAATCAATATATTCGCAGGCATGGAGAGCCTTTATTTACTGGCGGCCTATCTTATTATATTCTTCGCCGTCCTGGCCAATATAGAGACTGTCAGGGAAGCCCGAAAGCTCATTGCTTCAGGTATCCTGGCCTGCGTATTTGCGTGCTGTTGGAGCATCTATCAGAATAAGGGCCTGAGTTTTTCTACCTCGCGCTTCTCATACTACTCTACATTCGGAAATCCTATATTTTTCTCCCAGTACCTTACGGCAATGATCCCTCTGGCTATTGCCATGATCTTTACCGAGGCCAGGTCTCTATCAAAGGCCTCGTTGTTTTTTCGGCAGGCCTTTTATTTAGCGGCCCTGGCGCTTTCAATGGCCTTGCTGGTTATGACCCGTTCATTGGGCGCGTATCTGGGCATGGGTATTGCTGTAATATATTGCTATGTTGTCGTATTATTTTCCTGCTCTGTGAGAATAAGAAGAATAATCGCGGGCCTTTCTGTGGCCTTACTCGTCCTTGGTGTAACTGCGGGTGGTATTTTCTGGCCAAAGGTGCAGGCTAACCTTGGAGAGAGGAAGATCCAGAACCTGATGCGCGTCCATGTGTGGGCGAGCAGTTTTAATATAATCAAGGCCCATCCAATCCTGGGGGTAGGGGCAGGCAATTTCGAATACGCCTACCCTTTATACCGCACCCCGAAAGAAAAAGCAGTAACTCCCAGGGGCACTAAATATACACAGGCCCATAACCAGATTTTACAGATATGGTCCGAGATGGGAATCCTTGGCCTGTTAGTGTTTCTTGGGATCCTTTTCTATGCCTTTAGAAAGTCCGTGCTTTTTATTAAAACGAAAAAGAAACAAAATGCCTTTAATGAGATCTTTCTTATGGCCGGCACAACATCTGCTTTAGCCGCGCTTCTTGTCCAGTCGCTTTTTAACCCTATGCTTGAGATCCCTACGTCAGGGTTCCTGTTCTGGCTGCTTTTAGCCCTTGTTTTTACAGGCAGGGTTCCGGCGGCAGGTACTGCCGGCCGCGCTGTGGCTAAGCATCGGACTGAGCGCAGGGCCGCTATTCTTAAGATCACAGGAGGCATGGTATGCGCCGCCCTGTTTTTTCTCGGCCCGGCCCATATATTCCGGAATCTAATGGGAGATTATTTTTTAGAGAAGGCACGGGCGGCTGAAGGCATACAAGACACGAAAGAGGCAGTCTCTAAACTTGAGCGCTCGCTCCGGGCGTATCCTCATAACTGGAAGGCGTTGTTTTTCTCAGGAAAGATTCATCAGGCCATGGGGGCTTATCAGGAAGCTGTAAAATACTACGAGAGAGCGGTCAGGTATCACCCTAATTATACTATTATCTGGAATAATCTTGGCTCTGCCTATATGCAGGACAATAAGCTTGATGAGACAATCGCGGCATTTAAGCGAGTTGTTGAGATCGACGAATCATATGTAGGAGCGCATTATAACCTGTCATTGGCATATAAGAAAAGCGGCCAGGCTGAATTGGCAGAGAGACAGATAGAAAGGCTGGATTCCATTGACCCTATATTTTTGGGTAACATGTATTTGGGAAGCGGAATTTTCGACGAGGCTGCTCTGGAATTTCATAAGGCCATAAGGAGAGACCCTAATAATACCGAGGCGCATTTTAAACTGGCTGAGGCATGGCAGAGGCAGGATAAGATTGATAAAGCCATTCAGATGTACAAGAGGACTGTTGAGCTGCAGCCTGCGCATGTAGAGGCTTATATAGCGCTGGCAGAGTTATATAGGAATAAAGGGGAGATGGACGAGGCAATAAGCGCTTATGAATCTAGTTTGCAGGCAATACCAAAGAAAATGGATAAGTTGTACGAGGATGTACTGCTTTACAGTGATTTGGGGATCTATGCCCAGGTTTTAGAGGAATATAAGGATATAGAGGAATTGGACAAGGTTAAATTGGATGTCTATAGACAGCTTGCCTTGATATATAAATCCAAGGGCCAGAATGAAAAGGCAATAGAGAGCTATGAGGAATTGAGCAAGATGATAAGGGAAGATGTTTCTGTCTGGGAAGAATTGGCCGGCATATATGAGAAACAGGGGATGTTTACAGAGGCCAAAGACGCATATTCCAGGATAGCTAAGCTTAGGCCTGGCTCGGGAGAGACATTGAAAGAGAAGATCCTGCTTTTGAATAGAATCGCGGCTTATCACGCCTTAGCCAGTATTTATGAAGATCAGGGAATGACTGAAAAGGCCATAGCCAAATACAAAGAGGCGCTTGAGTTTGAGCCGCAAGGCCTCTATGCCTGGCGGAAGATAGGAGAGCTTTATGCTAAATCTGGTAAATTCCAGGATGCAGAGGATGTCTTTGAAAGGATTATCGAGGAGGTTCCCATGGATGTGGGGGCCCATATTGCGCTGGGAGATTTATTCTCTCAGGCAGGACAAATAGAAGACGCATATGCGGAATATGCTCAGGCTGTAGAGATCGCTCCTTACGATAGCCGCGGATCCCTGGCCCTGGCCGGACTTTATCGTAGGCAGGAAAGACTGGATGAGGCGGTTGGCATTTGCGGGAGAGGGATTACCCTTTCTCCCCGGGATGTGCGCCTGCGTTTTGTGCTGGCTACGTTAATGGAAGAAAGAAGGCAATTCTCCGAAGCTATAAATGAATACAAGGAGATACTCAGGATAGAGACGGATAATAAAGAGGCAAGGATTAGGCTGGATGCACTGCAAGATGTCGAAGCGTTGAAGTGATGATACCGCGGAACCACGCGGAAGACGGCCTTCGGCTGTACGCGGAACATACGCGGAAGTGAGTATTGAATGGTACTTTTATTTGAAAAGGAATCATATATAATACGAGGCGCGGCATTTGACATATATAAGTCGTTAAGAAG
>JAHIZC010000205.1 GCA_018814745.1 Candidatus Omnitrophota bacterium | reverse complement strand
GCTTATTTCGAGAAATTCAAGGAAGAAGGCGAAGAGAAAAAACAGGAGACGGTAGTCAAGGAAGTAAAGCCTTTAGTAGCAGCTAAAATAAAAAGAAAGCAAAAGCTCGGTGAGGTTCTCTTAGCAAAAGGTCTTATCAGTCAAGAGAATCTCGATAAGGCGTTGGAATATTCTAAGCAATACGGCCGCAGTATCACCCAGTATCTGATTCATTATGGCCATATAGAAGAAAGTGAGTTAGCAGAGTGTCTTTGTGTTCAGTTTGGGATTCCCTATATTCCCTTGATGTCTTATGATATATCCCAGAAGATAGTAGATCTAGTCCCGGTTGATTTAGTTGAAAGATATTGGCTTGTTCCTGTAGATAGGCAGGGAGCGACTCTGATGGTGGCGATGATCGATCCCCTTGACCAGGAAGCGATTAAAGAGGTCGAGAAAGCTGTAGGCTTAAAAGTGATACCGTTTGTAGCGATTACTGCCGAAGTGATGTCGGCTCTTGAGACGTACTATAAGGTTTCGATCTCCGTCAGCAAGGGAGAGGAGAAGAAGAATCTTCCGTTCTTTATAGATACAAAGCATTATAGCGGAGTAGACCGCAGGCGTGCTATAAGATTTAAGACAGAGATCGAGGTACGCTTTCCCGTACAGGGGGAATATAAAAAGTCTGTAACTAAAGATATCAGCCGGGACGGGATTTCTTTTATCTCTGAGAAAGTAATACCGATTGGGGAAGTTTTTCCTATAGAGATAGATCTGCCTGATGGGATTAGTGAATTTCCTATTTCTGCGATAATACAAGTAGTAAGGTTCATTCCTCTTGAAGATAATAAATCTGAGATCAGCGCTAGAATAATGAAAGTGTCAAAGCAGGAGCTCGCCACGATTATCGAATATGCCTCGGCGCACTGCGCTTTAGAATGAAAAAATCGCTTTATATCGGAATCTTAATCCCTTTTGTAATGCTGTTTAGTTCCTGTGTGACTGCTCCGATGCAGACTGCTACGCCTGCTCTTTACCCTGCGCCTACTCCTGTTCCTTTTCCTGCTCCTGCCAGGGGAGATGTGATTCATCTAGTTGGCCCCGGTGAAACGCTCTGGCGCATAAGTAAAATGTACGATGTCAATGCTCAGGATATAATCCGGGCCAATGGCATAAGGAACCCGAGTTTTTTATTAAAAGGGCAAAAGTTGATTATTCCGCATGCTTCAGGCATTGTGCCTGTTGTGACACTTTATCCTTCCGGTAAATGGAAGTACATCATCATCCATCACAGCGCCACCGACTCAGGAACTGCCTTAGATTTTGACCGCTCGCATAATAACAAAGGCTGGAGAGGGCTGGGATATCATTTCGTGATCGATAACGGCACAAAGGGTAAACAAAAGGGTCAGATTGAGGTTGCACCGCGTTGGTTGAAGCAGCAGAATGGTTCGCATTGTAAGGCTTCGGGTATGAATAGCAAGGCGATCGGTATCTGTCTAGTAGGGAATTTCAGCAATGAATATGTTTCCGCAAGGCAGATGGATTCTCTGGTTTGGCTGGTGGACCGTCTTAGGAGGCATTATAAGATTCCTTTAAAGAACGTAGTCGGGCACGGGCAGGTGCGGGGAGCGAGAACAGAATGCCCGGGCAAGAATTTCCCCTGGAGTAAATTTAAAAGAGCGTTATAAATATGAAGCGCGTCTTATATAAGATTATTCCTCTGTTGGGAATTACAATATTGTTTATAGCAGCGCTGCCGATTGTTTTTATTTTCAGCATCTTCATCTGTAGTCTGTTCCCGCATTAAGTCTAACCGGAATTTACTGCCCTGTCGTCTAATGGTAGGACCCCAGATTCTGGATCTGGTTGTTGTGGTTCGAGTCCACACGGGGCAAAATTAATACTTGTGTGGACGAGAACCAAAAGGGGTGTGGGGAAAAATTTTCCCCACGCTTTCCTGCCTGCGGCAGGCAGGCGGGGTGACAGCGAAACGAAGTGAAGCGCCAGAGGGGCAGAGCCCCTATGGGGAGGAGCGATAGCTCCGACTGGTTCTAGCGGAGCGGAGTCCACACGGGGCAGCCATGTTGACAACTATCCGAACCAGCTTCGGATGTTAGAATTTAAAATTATGGATTATAAATTTCAAAGAACAAGAATCGATAAGATTTCTCGAGATAAAATTATTGAGCAGCTTGAAAAGGCTGCTAAACATTTTAATTATACTGAATTTTGGTGGCGAGAATTAAGTAAAGTTGCTGATATAAGCGGGACTACCGTGAAGAAGTATTTTGGTACGTGGAGAAAAGGGCTCGAAGCGTTAAGAGCACATTAGACAATTTAAAAACATTATGCTGTGAATGTAATCTTGGAAAAGGGAACGCGGTAAAAGGTATTAGATGCCAGTAATCGTATATCTTGATGAATTCTGTTAGGCGGAACTTTCCTTGGTAATAAATCTAAGCCTTTTTTATTTAGATATTCTTTTAAAGCTCCTAACGCTTTTTTCCATGTTCCAAATTCCTTTTTTATTGGGTTTGCACTAATATTCGCAATTTTGTTAAAATCCCTCCAGCCAAATTCGATATACCTAAAAGTTTTAGCTACCTTTTCAAGCTCATCAAGCATCTTCTCTCTTGGAATCTTATCGATTCTTGTTC
>JAHIZC010000204.1 GCA_018814745.1 Candidatus Omnitrophota bacterium | reverse complement strand
TCTTCGCCAAAAGGGCGGGGTAAGTTCGCGCATACAATTTATGTCCTTCAACTTTTCGCTCAGGACATAATCCTGAGTCCATCGAAGGATTATGTTTACTTCGTTCCCTGTCTGCCGACAGGCAGGCATAAATCGTGCGCTCACTTATAAATTAATCAAATCCTTTACTTCTTGAATAGTTTTTTGGGCAATCAGAGCTGCTTTCTTCTCACCCTGCGCCAATAGATCCTCTATCTTGCCTTTATCCTTCAGCAAGCTATTCCGCTTCTCCTGAATAGGTATCAGAAGTCCGACTAAGATACCTGCCAGCTTCTTCTTACAATCAGCACAACCAATCTTGGCTTTGTGGCAGAGTTGATCAATCTCTTTCTTTGTCTCTGACGCAAATACCGCGTAATAATTGCATACATTGCACTCCTCAGGATGTCCCGGGTCAGTAACCTTTATCCTGGAAGGGTCAGTAAACATATTCTGGACTTTTTTGCGGATGATTTCCGGTTGATCAGAGAGCGCAATAAAATTATTATAACCTTTACTCATCTTTCTACCGTCAAGGCCGAGCAATCTGGTCTCTTTGGTAAGAAGAGCTTTTGCATCAGGAAAGATATCTTTCTTATATAGCCGGTTAAATTTTCTGGCGATCTGCCGGGTGAGTTCAAGATGCGGAAGTTGATCTTCTCCCACAGGTACTGCATCTGCCTTATAAATCAGGATATCCGCAGCCTGCAGCACAGGGTATCCGAGAAATCCATAGGTACTGAGGTCTCTATTCTTTACCTCTCTTAATTGTTCCTTATAGGTAGGGCACCTCTCGAGTAATCCCAGCGGAGTGATCGTCGAGAAGATCAGGTATAATTCCAAATGCTCTTTTACGTGAGATTGGATAAAGATAGTGGATCTTTCAGGATCAATGCCACAGGCCATCCAATCGACTACATTTTCAATAATATTCTCTCTTAAGAGTTTAGGGTCGGCGTACTCTGACATGAATGCATGCCAATCAGCAACCATAAATAAACACTCATATTGATCCTGCAGTTTTACCCAGTTCTCTAATGCACCAACCAAATGCCCTAAGTGTAACTTACCGGTCGGCCGCATACCGCTCAATATTTTCTTCTTCATAGTTTCCTGGCTATTTTCTGGATTTCGTAGGCCTCGATCACATCACCTTCTTGTATTTTGTCAAATCCTGCCAAGGCTATTCCGCATTCAAAGCCTTCAGCGACTTCCTTGACATCATCCTTAAAACGCTTAAGCGAAGAAAGTTTTCCCTCAAATACAACCTGGCCATTCCTTACCAGATCAACCATACATGTTCGATTAATCTTGCCCTTATTCACTATGCAGCCTGCGATTGTCCCGTGACTGGATAATCTGAAGACCTTGCGTATCTGGCATTTACCAAGCATCACCTTCTTAATCTTAGGTTCCAGCATCCCCTCAACCGCAGCTTTTATATCATTCGCCAACTCATAAATTACATTGTAAGTCTTGACTTCAACCCCCTCCTTGGTTACCATTTCTTTTGCGCGTACATCTGCCACAACATTAAAACCGATAATCAAGGCATTAGAGGCAACTGCCAAAACGACATCGGAAGTGTTTATATTACCGATACCGGTATGGATTATCCCTATTTTGATTTCCGAAACTTGCAGCTTACCTAATACATCCTTTGTTGCTTCAAGGGTACCCTGCACATCCGCTTTAATGATTAGTTTTAATTCCTTAATCTTCCCCTGCTCTATCTGAGAGTGCAGATCTTCCAGGCTGATCTTCTTAGCTGTTTTCATCTGCTCCTGCTTATTCTTATTTAAACGTATCAACGCCAGTTCCTTTGCCTTCTTCTCATCTTCGATCACGAAGAACTGCTCCCCTGCTAACGGAACTCCGGATACACCTAAAACCTCAACCGGAAAGCCGGGCCCTGCGGAAGTTACGGAGCTACCATGATCATCGAACATCGCCTTGATCTTTCCGTAAAACTTGCCTACGATTATATTATGATTAAGCTGTAATGTACCGTTTTGAATCAACAGGGTCACTACCGAACCTCTCCCCTTGGTCATCTTCGCTTCCACCACTACCCCCTGAGCAAACCGGTCAGGGTTTGCCTTTAACTCCAGCATCTGAGCTTCGAGGATGATCATCTCTAAAAGATTATCTACTCCCTCACCTGTTTTTGCTGAAACAGGAACGGTGACTATCTTACCACCCCATTCTTCCGCAGCAAGGTCCTGCTTTGAAAGCTGCTTCTTCACCCTATCGATATCTACGCCGGACTTATCAATTTTATTTATCGCTACGATAATCGGTACATCTGCAGCCCGGGCATGATCTATGGCCTCCTGCGTCTGAGGCATGATCCCGTCATCCGCAGCTACCACTAAAACCACTAGATCGGTTATGCTTGCTCCTCTGGCTCGCATCGCCGTAAAAGCTTCATGGCCCGGAGTATCAAGAAAAGTAATCTCTCCGTGCGGAAGAACTACTCTATAGGCACCGATATGCTGCGTAATCCCTCCATGCTCACGATCCGCAACATTGGTCTTCCTGATCGCATCTAAAAGGGAAGTCTTGCCATGGTCAACATGCCCCATCAAAGTTACCACCGGAGCTCTGAACTTTAAATCCTTGGCACGATCTTTTTTTTGATGAATTTGTAAAGCTAACTCTTCCTTCCCAAGAGCCTTTCTTATTCCGTAGCCGTACTTCTCGCAGACTGCCTTAACATTATTCTCATCAAGAAACTGATTTATACCCGCCATCACCCTCATATCGATTAGAGTTTTTATAACTACAGAGGGTTTCTGCTGCAGCTTGATAGCTAGATCTTTTACCACTATAGGGAAATCCAGTTCTAGCTCTTTTAAGGGAACCAGAGGAGGAACAAGCGGAACTTGCACTTTTTTTTCTATTTGTACCGGCTTTATTTTCTTTTCTACTCTAGGCTTCTTTATTCTTTCCTTAACCTTAGGTGTTTCTATAGCGGGTGTGGGGATAGGGACAACCTCTACTTTCGCAGGGGCTATTTGCGGCATCTTACGCTTAACCCTAACTTCCTTTTTAGGCATAAGGGAACTCCGCACCGCTCTTTTTTTAGTGGTTTTGGCTTTCGCCACACGCTCTGTTGTCTTTTTTACCTTAGCCGCTGTAGTCATCTTCTTGCGTACAGATTTTTCTTTTTTAGATTTTATCATAATTAATTATTTTACTTTAACTTCTTGGCTCCTTCAATAATTTTTTCGGCTTTCTTTTCGCCGATACCCTTTATAGCAGTCAAGCCTTCAACGCCCGCTTGTAAAAGTTCTTCCAAAGTGCTTATTCCTGCCTGCTTTAGGTTAGCGAGCATCTTCTCTCCCACTCCCGGAAGTTGCTCTAATGAAGCTTCTTTTTTCTTTGTTTTCTTTTCCTTCTTCTCTTTCTTTGTTTCCTTTTCCTTCTCTTCTTGCTTCTTCTTTCGTTCTTGAGCTTCCTTCTCCTCAACTGCCATAGCGGAAGTTTCTTTTGTGCGGATATCCAATTCCCAACCCACAAGACGGGATGCCAATCTTACATTCTGGCCGTGCTTGCCTATAGCCAGCGATAATTGATCATTCTCCACGATCACCTCTGCCTTCAACTTCTCTTTCTCTAATTTTATCTCCTTTACCTGGGCAGGAGAAAGCGAGGCTTTTATATATTCCTTAATATCCTCGCTAAAACGGACGATATCGATCTTCTCTCCCTGCAGTTCATTGACGATGTTCCTCACCCGGTTACCGCGCATGCCCACACAAGCCCCTACCGCGTCAACCTTTTCGTTCTTGGAGCAGACTGCTAATTTGGTACGCTCTCCGGGATAACGGGAGATAGATTTTATCTCCACAATTCCTTCGTAAATCTCAGGCACTTCTAGTTCAAATAATTTTTTTACAAAATTAGGGTGCGCGCGGGATAAAATAATCTGAGCGCCCTTGGTCTCCTTACGCGCTTCCACAATATAAGCTCTTATACGCTGGCCCTGTTTGTATTCGTCTTTGGGGGATTGTTCCCGTTTAAATAAAACACCCTCAGCCTTACCCAAGAGATCGATTACGATATTGCCTCTTTCAAACCTGTATACTGTCCCGCTGACGATCTCCCCTACCTTGCCCTGAAATTCATTAAATATAACGTCCTTCTCTGCCTCGCGTATCTTCTGTATGATCACCTGGCGGGCAGTAGAGGCAGCGATACGGCCAAAGTCTATATTTGTGATCTCTTTATTGTTTCTCAGCGCCTTAATCTCACCGCTTTCAGGATCAAGGCTAATCTTCAGCTCTTCGTCTGGTTTAAGGTCGACTACCTTCTTAGTGGCACTTAAAAGTGCTGCTTCTACAGCCTCAATCAACACTGCCTTCTTAATGCCTTTTTCTCTTTCAATCTGCTCGATAATTGCTAACAATTCCTGACTCATAACTCTTCTCCTAGATTATCTGTTTTGCTTTATTGATTTTTGATAAAGGTATCTGAGATAGATTGCCGTTTATATCAACGTAAACAGAATCCCCCTCGACTTTACTGATTATGCCATCCCATTCGACTTTACCATTGACCAACTCTCTTAAGAAAAACTTCGCCTTCTTATTAAGGCAGCGTAAAAAATCACTCTTGCTTACTAGAGGCCGATCCAAGCCGGGAGAAGATACCTCCAGGATAAATTGCTGCTCTAGAATGCCTCTTTCATCCAAGATATTTCCCATCGCTTCACTAAGATAAGTACATTCATCCAATTTGATCCCGCCTTCAGGATTATCCACTAATATCCTCAAGAATATGTTTCTACCTTCATGGCGATAGGTCAAATCCACTAACTCTTTGCCCTCACTCGCAAGATAATCTCCGATAATAACCCTTAACTCATCGATTAACTTTGTTTTATACATTCGTGAATTCCTTTATCTCTTTTAAAATATCCGCTCTTTTTTTAATAATTTTCTTCTGGTTATGCCTTAGCTTTAATTCTAAATTTCCGCTCTCAAGCGATTCCTTGCCTAATATTAATTGCAGCGGTATCCCCAAAAGGTCGGCATCCTTAAATTTGACACCCGCTCTTTCATCACGATCATCAAGAATCACTTCAATACCCATCTTTCTTAGATCATCGTAAGACTCCCGGGCTAATTGCATGATCTTCTGCTCAGTAACATCCAATGGCAGAACGATTACCTGATAAGGCGCAACTTCCCTGGGCCAGACGATCCCATCTTTATCATTGTTCTGCTCGATGATCGCGGAGATTAACCTTGAGACGCCAATACCATAACAGCCCATGATCACCGGTTTCAGTTTTCCCTGAGTATCAAGAAAATTCGCACCTAAAACAGAGCTATATTTCGTCCCTAATTTAAAAATGTGCCCAACCTCGATGGTATTAACCTTCTTTGCCTTAAGATTACATTTAGGGCATCTTTCATCTTCCCCCTCTTTGTAAGTCCTGGTTGACTTGCACTTGGGGCAGACCAGAACTATATCCTCTCCGTCCTTTGCCGGAACCATATATTCATGAGAAACATTACCCCCCATCATACCCGGATCAGCTTCGGTGATCAAAAAATCAAGCCCGCATCTTTTAAATATCTTTTTATAGGCATCATAGATCGTGCGGTAATTTTTATCTAATCCATCTTCGTCTTTATCAAAACTGTATGCATCCTTCATGATAAATTCACATGCCCTGATTAAACCGAAGCGCGGCCGGATTTCATCGCGGAACTTAGTCTGTATCTGGTAGAGGATTTTCGGAAGCTGTTTATAACTGGAGATGTGATTTTTCACTAAATCCGTAATTACCTCTTCGTGCGTAGGGCCTAAACTTAGCTTGCGCCCGCGGCGGTCAATAAACTTAATCATCACCTCGCCGAGAACTTTATCCCTGCCGGTCTTCTGCCATAATTCCAGCGGCTGTAATGCCGGAAGTAAAACCTCGGCTGCACCACAAGCATTCATCTCTTCCCGGATTATTCTTTGAATATTACTCAGGACCTTAAAACCTAATGGCAGGTATGAATAAGCCCCTGCCATCAGCATACGCATCAATCCTGCGCGCAGCATAAGCTGATGACTGATAATCTCTGCCTCCTGAGGCAACTCTTTTAAAGTAGGTATAAAGGTCTTTGACCAATACATTATCTTCTCTTCTTCAGTTCGTTTAATAAATACCCTAGAGAATTGGCATAACTGACTTTTTTCTCAATTTCACCCTTCCTAAATAATACCCCTGTTTTTTTACCGAAAGCAATTCCTATATCCGCCTCCCTGGCCTCACCTGGGCCATTGACTTCACAGCCCATTATCGCTATCTTAAATGATTTAGTGGTAAGTGGTAAGTGGTAAGTGGTAAGCTTCTTCTCGAAATCACCCACTAATTTCACTAAATCCACTTGGCAGCGGCCGCAAGTAGGACAACTAATAATCTGCGGCCCAAAGTGACGCAGCCCTAAAGATTCTAAAATAGACTGGGCGGCCCTTACTTCATGCACCGGTTGATCAGTAAGCGATACCCTTATTGTATCACCTATCCCCTCCAAAAGCAAAACACCAATGGCAATACTTGATTTTATCGCGCCTTGAAAAGGAAAGCCGGTAGCAGTCAAGCCAAGATGCATCGGATAATCGCAAATTTTGGATATCTTACGATAGGCCTCTATAGTATCTAAAACACTGGAGGCCTTCAGAGAGATCACTATGTTATAGAAATTCATATCCTCAATTATCTTTACGTAATCTAAGGCGCCTTTAACTAACCTGTCCGCCAGGCTTGATCTTGCGGAATTTAAATCTCTGACTGATCCGGAATTAACGCCCACGCGCAAAGGAATCTTCGCTTGTTTAAGTGCGCTAACAATATTCTTGATCTCTTCTTTCTTGTAGATGTTACCCGGGTTCAGTCTTATCTTATCGGCACCATTATCAATCGCCTCTATCGCCAGACGCCAATTGAAATGTATATCTGCGACTAAAGGAAATCTTGTACTTCTTCTGATCTTTTTAAACGCTCTGGCGTCTTGGCTATCTTTGACTGCCAGGCGCACAATTTCACAACCCG
>JAHIZC010000203.1 GCA_018814745.1 Candidatus Omnitrophota bacterium | reverse complement strand
TCGTTACGGTTGTGTCTGTTCGGCCCCCGAGCCGATTCCGGGCTCAGCCGTTGCGCTCTTCGAATTCGGTCATGAAATCGATGAGCGCGGAGACCCCTGCCAAGGGCACCGCGTTGTAGAGGCTGGCACGAATCCCGCCAACGGAACCTCCTAAAAAGATGCATCCGTTAATTGTTTCACGTATAAAGGTAATGTCTGATTTGGATATCGCAGAGCATCGTCTTCCGCAGGATGGCAGGTTCAAACTGAGGATGACCGGCAGGGAAGTTGATTTTCGTGTTTCGATCATACCGTCTAGTTTCGGAGAGAAGGTTGCAATCCGTATCCTCGATAGGGCACAGGCCACCCTGGATATGAAAAAATTAGGTTTTAGCGAAGAGATTGTCTCCAAGGTTTCCAAAGTATCCAAACTGCCCCATGGAATGATACTGATCTGCGGCCCGACGGGAAGCGGGAAGACCACTACTTTATATTCGATTTTAAAACTTGTCGATAATCCGGAGACTAACCTGGTTACAGTTGAGGATCCTGTAGAGTTTCAATTAGAGGGGATTAACCAGGTAAATGTCAGGCCGGAGATAGGCCTGACATTTGCCAGCTCCCTGCGTTCGATTTTACGACAGGATCCCGATGTAATTATGATCGGTGAAATCCGCGATTATGATACGGTTGATATAGCTATAAAGAGTGCGTTGACCGGGCACCTGGTAATTTCCACTCTGCACACTACTACTTCAGCAGGATCGATCGTACGTCTTATCAATATGGGAGTAGAACCGTATCTGATCAATTCTTCGGTAGTCTGTGTGGTAGCTCAGCGCCTGGTAAGAAAGATCTGTTCTTATTGTAAGGAACCATACAAGATGGCAAAAGAGATGGCCGATAGTTTAAAGTTAAATACTGATAAAAATAAAAAATTAGAGTTTTTTCGAGGCAAGGGGTGCAACCGATGTTTTAATATGGGATATGGCGGAAGGACCGGGATCGCCGAAGTACTGCTATTATCATCAGGTATCAGAGAGTTAATCTTAAATCGGGCACAGGAGCATATTATAAAACAGCTGGCGCGCAAAGAGGGGATGATTACCCTAAGAGAGGATGGAATGCAGAAAGTATTGGCAGGCGAGACAACGATCGAAGAGATATTACGCGTAACTGCCCCGGACGAATAAGATGGCTACGTTAAAAGATAATATAATCGAGATACTGATCAAGAGTAATCATTTAGATAAGAAACAATTGGATAAGGCATTAGAGATCCAGAAGAAGAAAGGTACTCCTTTAAGGAATGTGCTTGTCGATCAGGGTTTGATTACTGAGGAGACCTTGCTTTCTCTTTTATCGGAGCAGCTTTACATTCCTACCTTACACCTGAATAAATATAAATTCGATGTTAATGTGACCAGCCTCATTCCTGAACGCATGTCTAAGCAATATATCCTGATCCCTTTATCGAAAATGGGTAATACTTTGACCGTGGCGATCTCTGATCCTCTAAATATCTTTGCCCTGGATGATGTAAAGGCTTTGACCGGTTGCAACGTTGATATTGTCTTAAGCCCGGAGGAGGAGATACTCAGGGCAATAGATGCCCAATTCGGCGGGGGTACTAAAGATATACAGCATGCTATAGATGAAGCTTCTATCCAGGATGTAGGCGTAGGAGCAAGTGTAGAGTTGAGGAAGGAGGATGAGCTTGACTTGGGTATGATCACCAAGGAGAGCGAAGGAGCGCCGATAGTAAAATTAGTCGATCTGATGTTGACCCAGGCTTTGAAGAAGAGGGCTTCTGATATACATGTTGAACCTGAGCATGATTGTCTGCGTGTAAGATACCGTATCGACGGAGCGTTGCATGATATATTCAGGATCCCTAAAAAGAATCAGAACGCGGTTTTGGCCCGTCTTAAAATTATCTCTAATCTTGATATTACCGAGAATCGTATTCCTCAGGACGGAAGATTCAAGGTAAGGTTTGAAGGTAAGGAAGTAGATTTCCGCGTTTCCAGCCTGCCGACGACATTCGGCCAGAAGTTTGTAATGCGCGCTTTGGATAAGAGCAATCTATCGATCGGCTTGAGCAAATTAGGATTCTCTGATCGCCCGATGGATGTATTTAATGAAGCAATCGCCAAGCCATTTGGTATGATTCTGGTTACCGGGCCTACCGGTTCAGGAAAATCTACCACGCTATATTCTGTTTTAAATCAGCTGAATACTCCGATAAGAAATATTATCACAGTCGAGGATCCGGTAGAATATCAGATTGAAGGGATCACTCAGGTGCAGGTAAAACCGGATATCGGTTTAGATTTTGCCTCAGGACTTCGCGCGCTCTTAAGGCAGAGCCCGGATATAATTATGATCGGTGAGATCAGGGATTCTGAGACCGCGGATATCGCGGTGAAAGCGTCATTGGCGGGACAGTTGGTATTTTCTACCCTGCATACCAATGATGCGATCTCAAGTATTACCCGTCTGGTTGACATGGGGGTCGAGCCGTTTTTAGCCGCCTCCAGTTTAGTAATGCTTTGCGCGCAGAGGTTGTGCCGTAGGGTATGCCCTAAATGCGCAAAACCAATAAAAATTTCCAAAGAGATGTTAGAAAAGATCAGTTTTAAAGAGAAGGCAACATTCTATGAGGCCAAAGGATGCAAATATTGCGATAATACCGGGTTTCGCGGGAGGGTTGCGATTCTGGAAGCTTTATTGGTCGATGATACTATGCGTGAGATGGTCCTAAAGAGCAAATCTATCGACGATATCAGGAAATACGCCTTAGAAAAATGCGGCTTTATTACACTTAGAGATGATGCTTTTACAAAAGTTAAAGAAGGGTTGACTACACTAGATGAAGCAGTAAGAGTTACTGCGGAAGAGTAAGATAAAAAGGAGAAGAAGCATGAATACATATGAGTATTCTGCAAAGGATAAGAACGGATATGCGGTAAAGGGGTTATTGGATGCTAATTCAGATCAGGAAGCCGCGGCAATGCTCCATAATAAAGAGTTAGTTGTACTTTCTGTTAGGCAGTCGACGAAGACAGCGAAAAAGGGCAAGACAGGGAAGAATATCAAGACTGATGACCTGGTCGTCTTCTCCAGACAGCTGGCTACGATGATCGATGCCGGGATTCCTCTAGTCCACTCTCTAGGGATATTAGCTGAGCAGACGGAGAATCCGGGCCTGAAAACCGTAGTGATTACTCTGCGGCAGGATATTGAAGCAGGGATGAGTTTCTGCGACGGGCTTAAAAAGCATCCTCATGTATTCTCCGAACTCTTTATCAATATGGTCAAGGCCGGTGAGACATCAGGTATGCTTGATGAGGTATTAGATAGATTGGCGGCGTATCTAGAGAAAACAGCCGCGTTAGTGAGGAAGATCCGTTCGAGTTTAGTTTATCCTGCGGTGGTGGTCTCGATGTCTATGATCATCACGGCAGTTTTACTATTAAAAGTTGTTCCGACATTTGCAAACATATTCGATACTCTGGGAGGACGGCTACCTGCGCCTACCCGTGTGTTGATTTTCGTCAGTGACATGCTCAGGCACTATTTTATATATATTGTCGGGTTGTCTATGGCCGGAGGGTTCCTCTTTAAAAAATATATAGCTACAGAAAAGGGCCGTTATAATTTTGACAAAATTAAGCTGAAACTTCCTGTAGTAGGTAAACTTTTTAGTAAACTTGCAGTAGCAAAGTTTTCACGTACATTTTCCACTCTGGTAAAAAGCGGTGTTTCTATATTAAATGCCCTGGATATTGTGAGTAAGACTTCGGGCAATAAGATCATCGAGGAAGCGGTTTTAAGCAGTTCCAAGGGTGTACGTGACGGCGAACCGATCTCCCAGCCATTATCCAAAAGCGGTGTTTTCCCGCCAATGGTTTGCAGGATGATCAGCGTGGGTGAGCAGACCGGACAGCTTGAGAAGATGTTAACCAAAATCGCAGATTTTTACGAAGAACAGGTAGATGCGGCAGCTTCGGCATTGACCAGCATGATTGAGCCTTTAGTTATCGCGTTTTTAGGCATAGTTGTTGGCGGGATCGTAATCTCATTATTCCTGCCGATATTCAAAATTACAGAGTTGATTGCAAGCTAAGTGAGTGCACAATTTATGCCTGCCTGTCGGCAGACAGGGAATGAAGTGATCATAAATTGTATACACGAACTTACCCCACACCCAGGTTCACTGGGTGTGGGGGTTAATTCGCAGACGCCCAGCCATGGCCCTTCGATATTTATTCACAATTAAAACCTAATACTGGGCTATAAGTTACGTCCCTTTTAAAAAAAACGTAACTTATCTGTTCATTAAAAAAATGCTCGACAAAATACAATTCTAATATATACTTAATACACCCTTGATAATAGGGGAGAGAGCAGATAAACTATTCTCGTGAAAAAAATAAACTGCGGAATTGACAAATTTGGTTAGGTTTTAATTTTTCCGACTGGGAAACGCTTAGGATTATTGAATATAAGCGTCCCGACTTCCTGTCGGGACGTTTTTTTTACCACTGATTTCACGGATCTATCACAGATTTCACGGAGTATTCCGTGTAATCGGTAAATAATCAGTGTAATCCGTGGTTGCTCTTTTGAAAATTAGGTAGCCAAGTAATTTGGTGAAGGTGAAATAAAAAACAAGAAGCAAGAGTACAGAATCACAGGGCCTTTTTTAAACTCTTACAAATTTTTTTTTGGAGAGTTTGATCCTGGCTCAGAGTGAACGCTGGCGGCGTGGATTAGGCATGCAAGTCGTGCGATACTTCGGGTGGAGAGGTTGAAGCCGTAAGGCAGATACCAATTCGCCTGATTCTATAGCGGCAGACGGGTGAGGAACACGTGAGTAATCTACCTTTAAGTCATGAATAGCTTCGCGAAAGCGGAGGTAATGCAAGATGTGCTTACAGAGACATAAGTCTTTGCAAGTAAAGAGGGCCGGTAACGGTTGGTGCTTAAGGATGAGCTCGCGTCTTATCAGCTTGTTGGTAGGGTAATGGCCTACCAAGGCTTTTGACGGGTAGCTGGCTTGAGAGAGTGGTCAGCCACACTGGGACTGAGACACTGCCCAGACTCCTACGGGAGGCTGCAGTCGAGGATATTTAGCAATGGACGAAAGTCTGACTATGCGACGCCGCGTGAGGGATGAAGGCTTTAGAGTCGTAAACCTTTGTTAAGAGGGATGAATGGTAATTAATTGAATAAGTTAGTTATTTGACAGTACCTCTAGAGGAAGCCCCGGCTAACTCCGTGCCAGCAGCCGCGGTAATACGGAGGGGGCAAGCGTTGTTCGGATTTATTGGGTGTAAAGGGCATGTAGGCGTTCTAATAAGTCTTGGTTTAAATCCTTCGGCTTAACCGGAGAAGTGGTCAAGAAACTGTTAGAATTGAGTTCGGGAGAGGAGAATGGAATTCCCGGTGTAAGGGTGAAATCTGTAGATATCGGGAAGAACACCAGTG
>JAHIZC010000202.1 GCA_018814745.1 Candidatus Omnitrophota bacterium | reverse complement strand
CTGATTGGTAAGACTTGAATAAAATATAATCAAATGAATATACTGCTAAAACCCGTAAAATTTTTAAAGGAAGTAAAAGTCGAATTAGGAAAGGTGGCCTGGTCTACAAGGCAGGAATTGATTGGCTCAACGATGGTAGTAATTGCCGTAACTGCATTAGCTACTTTGTACATCGCTTCAATAGACCTGAGTCTTTCAAAATTACTAAGTTTGGTCTTTAAGTAATGAAAAACTGGTACGTCGTACATACACAGACAGGATCTGAAGATAAAGTGAAAACAACTTTGGAGAATAAAATATCCCAGGGAGGTTTAGGGGAGGTTATCAGCAGTGTTGTTATACCTACTGAGCAAGTTTCAGAAATCCGTGGTGGCAAAAAGAAAATATCTAAAAGAAAATTTTTTCCCGGATATATCCTGGTAGAGATGGAGCTTAATGAGGAGACTTACCTTTTTGTGAAAACCTCTCCCGGAGTAACCGGCTTTATCGGCCCCGGGAAAAAACCGATGCCGCTGCCACAGCAAGAAGTAGACAGTATCTTAAAAAGAACTCTGGAAACAGAAGCAAAACCGTCCCCCAAGGTAAACTTTGAAAATGGCGAACAGGTGAGAGTAACAGACGGCCCATTCCTGAATTTTAACGGAACCATAGATGAAGTTCACCCGGAAAAAGGTAAGGTAAAGGTGAGTGTTTCGATTTTTGGAAGAGCTACACCCGTAGAATTAGAGTTCTGGCAAGTAGAGAAGACTTAAAATCGCGATGGCTAAGAAAATTACCGCACAAATTAAACTACACGTACCGGCAGGACAAGCAAATCCTGCGCCGCCGGTTGGGCCTGCTTTAGGCCAGCATGGCGTTAATATCATGCAGTTCTGTAAGCAATTTAACGATCAAACTAAAGGAAAAGACGGAATCATCTTGCCGGTAGTAATCAGTGTTTATGAAAATCGGTCGTTTTCCTTTATTATAAAGAGCCCTCCTTCTTCGGTGCTTCTTAAACGCGCAGCAAATTTGGCTAAAGCATCAGGTACAGCCGGAAAAGAGACAATCGGTACGGTAAGCAAAAAACAGATCGAAGAAATAGCCAAGCAGAAGATGCAGGACTTGAATACACCGGATGTAGGACAGGCAATCAAAATTATTGAAGGTACGGCCAGAAGTATGGGCATTTCGGTAGAAGGTTAACTGATAATGAAGAATCGCAGCAGGAGATATAAGGAATCGGAGAAACAGCTGGATAGAAATAAGGTCTACGAACTTAAAGAGGCTATCAGCATGATCAAAAAGATGCCGACTGCTAAATTTGACGGTTCAGTGGACTTACATTTTCAATTGAACATTGATAGCAAGAAATCAGACCAGGTAGTAAGAGGTACGGTGGTATTGCCGCACGGGACAGGGAAAAAGGTCAGAGTGGCGGTTTTTTGTAAAGGGGAGCAGGAAAAGATCGCTAAAGATGCCCAGGCAGATTATGTAGGCGCAAATGATTTAATCGAAAAGGTTGCAGGTGGATTTCTCGATTTTGACTGCGTGATTGCTAGTCCTGAGATGATGAAAGATTTAAGTAAGCTGGGAAAAGTTTTAGGCCCGCGAGGCCTTATGCCTAGCCCGAAAACAGGTACCGTAACAGTTGATATCAAAAAAGCAATTGAGGATGTCAGGCGAGGAAAGGTAGAGTTCCGCGCTGATAAACAAGCCGGTATTCATCTATCTATAGGTAAGGCTTCTTTTGGCGAAGATAAACTCTATGAAAATGCCAATTGTATAATCGGTTCATTAAATGAGATCAAACCCACATCTATTAAGGGTAAGTTTATTAAAAACCTTTCGATTGCTTCTTCAATGAATCCGGGCGTAAGAGTGACTATTTAATATGGAAAAGATCGGCTTATTACTAAAAGAGATTTCAGGAAAAAAAATCACAGATTCGATCAAGGAGTCAAAAGCCGTGATCGTATTAAGGTATTCGGGATTATCCAGCCCTGATTTATCTCTACTTAGGCAATCACTAAGGAAAACTGATGCCAGCTTGTTTGTGGTTAAAAACAGTACTGCACGGCGCGCACTGAAAGATGCGGGATTAGAAGCATTGGTTAAGTCCGTCCAAGGTCCTTGCGGAATAGTCTTTTCAAAAGAGGAACCCGTAGGAGTCTCAAAGGCACTATGTGATTTTGCTAAAGAGCATGACAAGTTAAAGTTTGACAGCGGATTTTTAAAAGATAGGTTTATAGAAAAGCAGGACATCGAATCGATGGCGCGACTGCCATCGAAAGAGGTGTTAAGGATTCAAGTAGTAATTACCTTAAATGCTCCGATTCAAGGATTGGTTTCATCCTTAAATCAGATAATCACTAAGTTCGTTTACTGTTTGGATCAAATAAAGATTAAAAAAGAAGAAGCAAGGCAGGAAGAACCAAAGCAAGAAGAAGCAATAAAAGAAGAACCGAAACAAGAGGAACCAAAGCAATAAGGAAAGGAGAACGAGATGGCTCAGAAAAATTTAGAAGAGATGGTTAAATCGATCGAAGGGATGACGGTGCTGGAGCTTTCAGATTTAGTAAAAGCCCTGGAAGAGAAATTCGACGTAAAGGCGAATATGCCGATGATCGCTGCTCCGGTTGCAGGCGCAAGCGGTGGAGCACAGGCAGCAGAAGAAGAAAAAACTTCATTTACAGTAGTTTTAACCAGCGCAGGTTCAAATAAGATCGCAGTAATCAAAGAAGTCAGGACAATGACTTCTTTGGGCCTAAAAGACGCTAAGGATTTGGTTGATTCCGCTCCCAAGCCGATTAAAGAAGGCGTAGCTAAAGAAGAAGCAGAGGAGATGAAGAAGAAATTGGAAACAGCCGGCGGTAAAGTTGAATTAAAATAAGAAAAAAATATGATCAAACGTACGAATTTCGGAAAATTAAAAGAGGTTTTTGATATCCCTCATCTTTTGGATGTGCAACTGAAATCCTATCGCGAATTATTGCAGATAGACACTCCTCCTAAAGAAAGGATTCATCAAGGGCTTCAAGAGGTCTTCGATGAAATTTTTCCAGTCGAAAGCGCAAACCGTTCCGTAAAATTAGAGTTTATCAGCTACTCGCTGGGAAAACCGAAATACAACACCACTGAATGTATGGCCAGGTCTCTGACATATGCCGCACCTCTTAAGGTAAAATTCAGGCTGACTACTCCCCAGGAAACCAAAGAACAAGATGCCTATTTTGGCGAAATACCTTTGGTCACCGATACCGGGACATTTGTGATTAACGGCGATGAAAGGGTAGTGGTAAGTCAATTGCAGCGTTCTCCGGGAGTCTCTTTTGAAGAAGAAGCTCATCCTACCGGAAAGAGAATTTACTACGGAAGAATAATCCCTTATCGCGGTGCCTGGTTAGAATTTAAGCACGACCTTACCGAGACTATTATCGCTTATGTTGACCGGCGTCGAAACTTTCCCGCTACCCAGATCCTAAGGATCCTCGGTTTTTCTACAGACAACGATATAATCCAGGCCTTTGGCCAGGAGTATCCTGCAATCATCAATACTTTAAAGAAGGATTATACAACGAATAAAGAAGAGGCTTATCTGGATTTCTATCGGAAGATGCGGCCAACCGAGCCAATTACTAAAGAAGCAGCAGAGGCTTTATTTTATAGATTATTCTTTGATCCGGGTAGATACGACCTGGAGAGAGCAGGAAGATTCATCCTGAATAGAAAATTAGTTATGGATGTCTCTTTAGAGAAACGAATTTTAGATTCCGCTACGGTGATTAAGGTGATCGAGTACCTGATTAAGCTTAAGGACGGTACCGGTAAGATTGATGATATAGATCACCTGGGGAATCGCAGAGTAAAGACAGTAGGAGAATTAGTACAAAATCAGGTGAGAATTGGATTGTCACGCGTTGAACGCTCGATTAGAGAAAGATTAAGCATACTCGGTGAATTCGATAATCTAAACGTGCATTACCTGATTAATTCTAAATTACTCTCAAATCAGGTGCGTGATTTCTTTTCCCGCAGCCAATTATCCCAATTTATGGACCAGGTGAATCCGTTGGCAGAAACTACGCACAAGCGTAGGTTGAGTGCTCTTGGCCCGGGTGGTTTATCAAGAGAAAGAGCAGGATTTGAAGTGCGTGATATACACCCTTCACATTATGGCAGGATCTGCCCGATTGAAACACCTGAAGGCCCGAATATCGGCTTGATCGCTTCCTTAAGTACTTTTGCCAGGGTGAATAATTTAGGGCTTCTAGAGACTCCTTATAGAAAAGTAGAAGAAGGCCGGGTTACAAAGAAGATTGAATATCTTACCGCTGACATAGAGCAGGAGTGCGTAATTGCCCAGGCGAATGTCCCCTTAGATAGCGACGGATATTTCTCGGATCGCGAGGTCTCCTGTAGGCATAAAGACGATTTCCCTAAAGTTAACGGGAAAAAAGTTCAGTATATGGATGTTTCGCCTAAACAGCTGGTTTCTGTGGCCGCTTCATTGATCCCGTTCTTAGAGCACGATGATGCTAACCGTGCATTAATGGGTTCAAATATGCAAAGGCAGGCTGTTCCTTTAATGATCACTGAAGCTCCGTTAGTAGGTACATTGATGGAAGAAAAGGTAGCCAGGGATTCCGGAACCGTCATCCTGGCTGAAGAATCAGGTAAAGTAAATTACGTAGATAGCTATACTATTATAATAGGTAAGAGGACTTACGATTTAAAGAAATTCTTACGTACCAATGCAGATACCTGTATAAATCAAAGGCCTCTGGTTAAATTAGGGGAGCGTGTTGAAAAAGGAAGTATCATTGCTGACGGAATAAGCACTAAGTCAGGTGAGCTTGCCCTGGGTAAGAATGTATTATGCGCATATATGCCTTGGAGAGGGTATAATTTTGAAGACGCCATATTAATCAGTTCAAAATTAGTCAAAGAAGATACCTTTACTTCAATCCATGTGGAAGAATTTGAGATCGAAGCGACTGAAACGCGTTTAGGAAACGAAGAGATAACTCGCGATATACCCAATGTAAGCGAAGAGGCTCTAAGTAACCTGGATGAAAGCGGAATTATCTGTATGGGAGCAGAAGTAACTCCGGGAGATATTTTAGTAGGCAAGATTACTCCAAAGACCGATACAGAACCATCCCCGGAAGAAAGGCTATTACGTGCGATATTCGGCGAAAAAGCCGGTGATGTACGTGATACCTCTTTGATCGTTCCCCCGGGAGTAGAAGGGGTAGTGATCGATGTACATGTCTTCCAGCGCAAAGAACGCGGAAGAAAATCAAAAGAAGAGAAATCAAAAGAACTGGCAAAGATCAGGGAATTAAAGGCTTATTATAAGCAAGAGATAGAATTCGTTGAGACTGAGAAAACCGTCAGATTAACCCGTTTATTAAACGTAGATAAAAAGAAGCTGGAGAAGATGGATTTTAATGATAATGAAGAAGCAAAAATATTGGCCGCTTCTTTTGACGAACAAATACAAGAATTAATCGCTGAGCAAGAGCAAGAGATGGAAAAGGTAAGGCGGGGAGATGAGCTACCCGCCGGAGTATTGAAGAGGGTTGTTGTTTACATAGCCACAAAACGAAAACTTTCAGAAGGAGATAAATTAGCGGGTAGGCACGGAAACAAGGGTGTGGTAGCTAAAATTTTACCGGAAGAGGATATGCCTTTCCTTCCCGACGGTACACCCGTTGAAATAGTCTTAAATCCATTAGGTGTTCCTTCGCGTATGAACGTGGGGCAAATCTTAGAAGCCCACCTGGGTTGGGCAGCGAAAGCCATGGGTTTATTTGTTGCTTCTCCCGTATTTGATGGTGCTACAGAAAAAGAGATTAAAGGGATGTTGAAAAAGTGCGACTTCCCTGAAGACGGAAAGATTACTTTGCATGACGGCTATAGCGGTGAAGCTTTTGATCAAAAAGTAGCTGTCGGTTACACCTATATAATGAAATTAATCCACCTGGTTGATGAGAAGATTCATGCCCGTTCAATTGGGCCATATTCCCTGGTTACTCAACAGCCATTAGGCGGAAAGGCACAATTCGGAGGACAAAGGTTAGGGGAAATGGAAGTTTGGGCCTTGGAAGCTTATGGTGCCGCATTTACCCTGCAGGAGATGTTAACCGTAAAGAGTGACGATGTTGCAGGAAGAACGCATATCTATGAAGCGATCGTCAAGGGAGAACAGCGCCTTACTCACGGAACTCCGGAATCATTTAATGTCTTAATTAAAGAATTACAAGGATTAGGCCTGGATATCAGAGCAGAGAGGGCAAAATAAATGGAACAAGGCATTACCTTCGATAATATTTCAATTAAAATTGCATCCGGCCAGGTAATTAAATCCTGGACTAAGGGAGAGATAAAAAAAGCAGAGACGATTAATTATCGAACCCTGAAACCGGAGAAAGACGGCCTATTCTGTGAACGTATATTCGGTCCGGTGCGTGATTGGGAGTGCAATTGCGGTAAATATAAAGGCATAAAGTTTAAAGGGATTACCTGTGACCGTTGCGCCGTCACCGTAGACCGCTCAAAGGTACGTAGAGAGCGCATGGGCCATATCGAGTTGGCAGCTCCGGTGACACACATCTGGTTCTTTAAAGCGGTACCTAGCAGAATGGCTGCTTTATTAGATATCGGTTTAAGAAACATGGAGAAAATCATTTATTATGAGGAGTACGTAGTAATCGATCCCGGCTCAACGCCGCTAAAGGCAAAAGAACTTCTTAGCGAAGAGAAATATCAGGAATGCCTGGCTAAATACGGCGCTACCTTTAAGGCAAAGATTGGAGCCGAAGCCGTACGTGATTTATTAAAGGAATTAGATCTAGACGCTCATTGCCGAAAGCTGCGTAAAGATATAGATAAATCAAAGGATGCCTTAAGCAACCGGAGAAACTTAAAGACATTAAAAATCGTTGAAGATTTTAAGAAATCCGGAAATAGCCCGGAATGGATGATCCTCGAAACCCTACCTGTCATTCCGCCTGACTTAAGGCCCCTAGTCCCGTTAGATGGCGGAAGATTTGCTACCTCTGACCTTAATGACCTGTATAGAAGGGTGATTAATCGCAATAACCGTTTAAAAAAGCTTATGGAGTTAAGTGCTCCGGAAATAATCATCCGTAACGAAAAACGCATGCTCCAGGAAGCGGTAGATGCACTCCTGGATAATGGCAGGCACGGAAAACCTGTACTCGGCGCCAATAACCGTCCTCTAAAATCACTCTCTGATATGCTCAAAGGAAAACAGGGGAGATTTAGGCAGAATCTCTTAGGTAAGCGCGTTGATTACTCCGGCCGTTCAGTTATAGTCGTAGGCCCTGAATTAAAGCTGCATGAATGCGGCTTACCGAAACAGATGGGACTGGAATTATTCCAACCATTTATCATTAAGAAGCTGAGAGAAAAAGGTTTTGTGCACACTATAAAGGGTGCCCGTAGAATGGTTGAGCGCGGAAAGATTGAAGTATGGGATATCTTAGACGAAGTGATCAAAGACCATTGCATACTCCTGAACCGCGCACCTACATTACACCGCTTAGGAATTCAGGCCTTCCAACCGGTTTTAGTCGAAGGTAAATCGATCAAGATCCATCCATTAGTCTGCACTGCTTTTAACGCTGACTTTGACGGCGACCAAATGGCAGTGCACGTACCGTTATCAATAGAATCACAACTAGAAGTTAAAATCCTTGCATTATCGATAAATAATATATTTTCTCCTTCTGACGGAAGGCCGATAGTCACCCCTACGCAGGACATCGTCTTGGGCCTTTCGTATATCAGCAAAGAGAAGCCTGGTGTTTTGGGAGAGAATAAAGTTTTTGCTGACGCTGATGAAGTGCAGATTGCTTTTGATGATAAAGCAGTGGAACTCCACGCCACAATTAAATTAAGGGTAGAGGGTATTTTTGACTTGGAGGAAAAAAAACTAACTGCTGGAAAACAGCTGATTACCACTACCGTAGGAAAGGTAATCTTTAACCAGATACTTCCTGAAGGTTTCGGCTTTCTGAATATAGAATTAAACAAAACGTGTGTAGGTGATATCGTAATTCAATGTTACAAACGTTTTGGCCACAGCGCATGCGTAAAACTGCTGGACGATATGAAAAAACTCGGTTTCGAGATGGCTACTTTAGGCGGAATATCAATTGGTATAGACGATCTGCAGATCCCTGAAGAGAAGCAGGAAGTTATAAAGGAATCAAAAGCAGAGGTAGCAAAAGTAGAAGGCCAATACCGCCAGGGGATCATCACAGACAGTGAACGCAAAGCTAAAATTATTGATATCTGGACGCACACCACAGATAATATCTCAGACCTGTTATTTAAAAAGATGGAACGGTTTAATCCTATATTCATGATGGCGGATTCAGGCGCAAGAGGTTCCCGGCTTCAGATCAGGCAGTTAGCGGGTATGCGCGGCCTTATGGCAAAGCCTTCCGGAGAGATTATTGAAAGCCCGATTACCGCTAACTTTAGAGAAGGATTGAATGTTCTGGAATACTTTATTTCTACTCACGGTGCGCGTAAAGGATTAGCTGATACAGCTCTGAAGACCGCAGATGCAGGATATTTAACCCGTAGATTAGTTGACGTTGCTCAAGAAATTATTGTCAATGAACCCGACTGCGGCACTCTAAACGGAATTACAGTCTCTGCGATCATCGAAGGTGATGAAGTAGTAGTCAGCTTAAAAGACCGGATTGTAGGCAGAGTCGCTCTGGATAATATCGTTGATATCATTACCGACGAGCAGATCGTCAAGGCTGGCGAAGAGATCCCGGAAGAAAAAGCCGATATGATCGAAAGGTTGGGAATAGAGAAAATCCGCATCCGCAGTGTGTTGACTTGTGAGTCAGGAAGAGGGGTGTGTACTAAATGTTACGGAATAAATTTATCCAGTGGCAGGCTGGTTGAAGTAGGAGAAGCAGTAGGGGTGATTGCAGCTCAGAGTATCGGTGAACCGGGAACTCAGTTAACGATGAGGACCTTCCATATCGGCGGTACGGCATCGAGAATTATCGCCCAATCATTTATCAAGTCAAAAAATAAAGGTACTGTAAAATATCATAACCTAAGAGTCACCTCCAAGAATAAAGAGTTTATAGTCTTAAACCGAAACGGCTCAATAAGCATTAACGATAAGCAAGGAAGAGAACTCGAGAGGTATACCGTTCCTCACGGTGCGATTCTGGTCACTGCTGACGGCCAGGATGTGGGTAAAGGCATTGCTTTTGTACGTTGGGATCCGTATTCATCTTCAGTTTTAACCGAGGTTATGGGTACGGTAAAATTCGAGGACTTAAAGGAAAATATTACCGTTCGCGAAGAGCTAAACCCGGTTACAAAATTAACCGAGCGAGTAGTAGTAGAGCATAAACAAGAATATCACCCTCAGATAGTAATCTTAGATGAGAGCAAAGAAGTTTCAGGGATTTATCCTATTCCGATGGGCGCACATATTCTGGTGAAAGACGGCCAGAAAGTAGGTGCAGCAGACCTGCTGGCTAAGGTCCCGCGTTTGGTAGTGAAGACTAAGGATATTACCGGAGGTTTACCTCGAGTTGCAGAATTATTTGAAGCAAGGCGTCCTAAGGACCCAGCGGTGATCAGCGAAATAGATGGTTTCGTAGAATTCGGAGAGAATAAAAAAGGACAGCGCTTGATCATCGTAAAATCTTCCACAGGAATGCAGAGAGAATATCTCATGCCGCACGGAAAGCATCCCAATGTCTACAAAGGAGATAAAGTTACCGCCGGACAGCAATTAACCGACGGCCCCGTTGTTTTACAGGATATTTTAAGGGTTTGCGGTGATAAAGTCTTACAGGAATATCTAGTTAACGAAGTACAGGAAGTCTACAGGCTTCAGGGCGTACGGATAAATGATAAGCATATCGAATTGATCATCAGGCAGATGTTAAAGAAAGTAACCATTGAAGATCCGGGAAGTGCTGATTTCTTACCTTTACAGCAAGTTGATAAATGGAAATTCCAGAAGGAAAATTCGCGCGTAATTAAAAAGGGCGGGGCACCGGCTCAGGCAACTCCCTTGCTATTAGGTATTACTAAGGCATCATTAACTACAGAGAGTTTTATCTCTGCTGCCAGCTTCCAGGAGACTACCAAGGTGCTTACGGAAGCGGCCTGTTCGGGTAAAAAAGATGAGCTCTTCGGCCTGAAAGAAAATGTTATCGTCGGCCACCTGATACCTGCAGGTACGGGCTTCCGCGATCATCGTGATATTCAAATTGAAAAACATCCAGAAGTAAAGGAAACTCCTAAAAAAATAGAAAAGAGCAGTAAGAAGAAAGAATAATAAGATTATGCCTACTATTTCACAGTTGATCAGATTAGGGAGAGAAAGCAGAAGAAAAAAGACAAAATCACCGGCTCTAAAGGCTTCTCCGCAAAGGCGCGGCGTCTGCCTGCAGGTAAAGACGATGACTCCTAAGAAACCAAACTCTGCTTTAAGAAAAATCGCCAGGGTTAGATTAACCACCGGGATAGAAGTCACCGGATACATACCCGGAGAAGGCCATAATTTACAGGAGCACTCCATCGTTTTAGTCAGAGGCGGACGTGTGAAGGATCTGCCGGGCGTAAGGTATCATATCGTCAGAGGAACTCTCGATACAGCGGGAGTGAGTAATAGAAAGAAATCACGTTCAAAATACGGAGCAAAAAGACCGAAATGAGAAGAAGGAAATCACAAGAAAGAGAACTAACCGCCGATCCCATATTTAACAGCAAGGTAGTAGCGAAATTTATAAATATGTGTATGCTCAAGGGAAAGAAACCGTTGGCGGAAAAGATCGTCTATGGTTCATTCGAAAAAATAAAGTCACAACTCAATGAAGCCGATGTGATAAAGGTCTTCCATAAGGCATTAGATAATGTCCGCCCGCGCCTGGAAGTAAAGCCCAGACGAGTCGGAGGCTCCACTTATCAGGTCCCGATTGAAGTCAGGCAGGAGAGAGGCACTTCTATTGCCTTGCGTTGGATCAGGGATTTCGCCAGGTCAAAGAAAGGAAAATCTTTAAAAGACAGATTGGCAGATGAAATAATCGCAGCGTATAAGGGAGAGGGTTCATCGATTAAAAAGAGAGATGATACCCATAAGATGGCAGAAGCCAACAAGGCCTTTGCACACTTTAGATGGTAATGTTAAAAAAAATCGAATTAGAAAAAATCAGGAATATCGGGATCATCGCGCATATAGATGCAGGTAAAACTACTACTACCGAGCGTATCCTATATTATACGGGCAAGACCTATAAAATCGGCGAGGTAGATGAAGGTACCGCTACCATGGATTGGATGGTGCAGGAGCAAGAAAGAGGGATTACAATCACTGCTGCCTGCATAACCTGCAAATGGAAAGATATCACTATAAACGTAATTGATACTCCCGGCCACGTGGATTTTACCGTAGAAGTAGAAAGGTCATTAAAAGTATTGGATGGAGCAGTGGTAGTGTTCTGCGGAGTTGGCGGTGTCGAGCCCCAATCAGAAACTGTATGGAGGCAGGCAGACCGTTATGAAGTACCGAGAATAGCTTTTGTCAATAAACTTGACCGCACGGGCAATAATTTTCATGAAGCAATCGATCAGATGCATAAAAAGTTGGGAGCGAATGCAGCAGCAATACAGCTGCCTTGCTTTAAGAACGATGAATTAATCGGCATGATTGATTTAATCAAAGATAAGTTAATCCTTTACAATGATG
>JAHIZC010000017.1 GCA_018814745.1 Candidatus Omnitrophota bacterium | reverse complement strand
TTTTGCTAAAAGAGTTCATCTCCCTAGTATCTTTCTTTTGCGTAATATATGGTGGTAAGAAATCGCGAATCTATGCGCCTCATCGCGGATGCGGCGGATCAGATTCAATGCCGGCGTATCCGAATCCAGCCTGATTGGCTTAATTTTTCTTTGAGTATAAATATTTTCCTTCTCCTTGGCAATGCTGACTAACGGTAACTTCAAGCCTAACTTTTCCAGCTCTCGATGAGCTGTCGAAAGATGAGATTTCCCGCCGTCAATAAGAATCAGATCCGGCAGGGCTGATTTTTCTCTAACCATCCGGGAATATCTTCTCTGCAGCACTTCTCTAAGCATCTTATAGTCGTCGATGGTATCGACGGTTTTAATCCGGAAACGCCGGTAATTATTCTTATCCGCATTGCCTCGATAAAAACTGGCCATCGAACCCGTGGCTTCTCTACCGCTGATATTAGATATATCAAAGGCCTCGATCCTTTCAGGCAGGCAGGATAAACGCAGCAGGTTTTTTAGATCCTCTAACTCATCATGAGTGCTAAAGCCAACCTTGTTCTGGCCGATTACGCTTAAGGCATTAATCTGATCTCTGATCTTCGCGGCTTCTTCAAATTTTAACTCTTTTGATTTTAGATACATCCGCTTAAATAACCTCTCAATCAAAAGGTCTGTCTTGCCTTTTAAGGCGAGAGTGATATTTTTAATCGTCCTGGCATATTCTTTTCTGCTGACCTTATTGATACATGGCGCAGGAGAAAGGCCAAGCCGAAAATAGATACACGCCTTTTTGGGAAGCTTCTTGCAACTCCGGTAAGGGAAACTGCGGCGGATGATTTTCAAGGCTTCTCTGAGTAACCTGGGATTTGTATAAGGCCCCAGATAAAACGCTTTGTCCGGTTCTTTCTTTCGGGTTATATAGATCCTGGGGAATTCCTCGCGGGTTATCTTAACCAGCGGAAAGCTCTTGTCATCTCTAAGAGAAATATTATACTTTGGTTTATACTGATGGATCAGGCTTGCTTCAAGTAGAAGTGCTAGGCTTTCAGTTCGAGAAGTCCTGTATTCAACATCCCAAACGCAGGACATCAATGCAACGGTCTTACTGGAGAGGTCACGGCTAAGATAAGTGAGCAGCCGCTTCTTTAAAGATTTAGCTTTACCAATATAGATAACTTTGCCCTCTGCGTCCTTCATTAAATAAACACCGGGCGCATCCGGAGCATCCGCAATCTTCTTCCTCATAACAGGGACGTCTTTTTAATAAGCCAATCCCGCAATTGTCTTAACTCTTTTACTCTAAAGATGAAACAAAAACCTATATAAGATACCAAGCCTAGTATAATTACACTGCCCAACCTGAAAAACCGAGCGAGAATACTGCCTTCAAAAATTATATATCTCTGCGAGAGAAAATAACACACCACCCCCATACAAAGGCTGGCGATAAGAATACGCATAAAGGAAACAAGAATATCTCTTGTATACAGAGCCCCGGTCTTTCTCTTAAAAATTACAAATAAGATAATAAAGGTATTTATGCCGCTTATAGAAGTAGCTAAGGCTAAGCCGGAAATTTTGAGCGGGAACATAAGTATAGCGTTTAGGACAATGTTGACTATCAACGCAAGTGAAGCTACTTTTGCAGGGGTCTTCGTATCTTTAATCGCAAAGAATCCATTTTGCAGTATCCTGGTTGCCCCATATGCAGATAAGCCGATACTATAGAACGATAAAGCGCTAGCGGTAAGATTAACTGAGCTAAGATCAAATCTCCCTCCGCCAAAGAGGGTGGATATTATCGGCCGGGCTAAAACGAACAACCCGACAGAAGCAGGAAGCATAGCAAAAAACACTATGCCTAAACCCCAAGAGAGCGTCTTTTGAAAGTTATCCCGGTCATCTTCAAGTGCTTGTGTAGATAAAGTAGGCAATATTGCCTGCGCTAAGGCATTGCTAAATACCCCCAGCGGAAATTGAATCAATCTGTAAGCAAAATACAGAATCGCGACTCCTCCTTCACCTACGATCCAAACTAAAGAACCAAAGATAGAATCCACGAAATTATTTAAGTGGTATATCGAGGAGGAAAAAATACGCGGAACCATCAACCTACCTATACTTTTTACTGCAGGGTGAGAGAATTTTATAAGGAATCTGAATCTAAACCCTTTCTTATAGAGAAGAGGTATCTGAATTGCCAACTGTAACACTCCTCCTATAAGAACACCCAGAGCCAAACCTTTTATGCCTTCGCCAAAGAGCAGGACAAAAACGATTAGAGAGATATTTAAAAGGCAGGGGCCGAAGGCAGGAATAGCAAAATGCTTCAGAGAATTAAGTATACCCATAGAATAAGCTGCCAGGCTGATCAATAAAACGTAAGGAAAGATTATGCGGTTTAATTGAACTGTAACCGCTAATTTTTCAGGGGAAACAATGAAACCCGGAGCGATCATGCGTACTATCAGCGGAGAAAATATTATACCCAACAACACAATCGACATAAGGATTACCAGCAGAATATTAAGTACAATATTTGCCAGTTCCCAAAACTCCTCTTTGCTATGTTTAGCGTTGTATTCACTAAACACCGGCACAAATGCGGCGTTAGAGGCGCCTTCACCGACAAGATCCCGGAATAAATTGGGTATCCGGAAGGCAATAACAAACGCCTGGGCATATAAATATACGCCGAAGATCCGCGCGATAACCACATCCCGAATGAAACCCAGGAGGCGTGAAGCCAGCGTAGCCAGGCTGATTATACCTGCTGATTTAGCGATACTTTCGCGGGGATTAAATTGTTCGGATTTGCCTGTTGACATAACTCGTTTATTATGATAATAATATACGAACTAAAGGGGGCAGCATACTATGCCAAGACGCAAGTCTTCAATAAAAAGAAAACGCGCGGATAAAAAAAAGCACCTGCGCAATTTAAGAGTAAAAAAAGAACTAAAGAAAACATTAAAAAAATTTCAGGCTTTAGTCTCCGCAAACAGCATAAAAGAAGCTCAAACACTCTTAAAAGAAGTATTCTCCCGGTTTGATAAAGCAGCAAAAAAAAGAATCATCCATCCCAAGACAGCTGACCGAAAAAAATCCCGCTTAGCGAAAAGACTTATCAAAAAAACATAAGCTGATCACTAGTTTCTCTAAGGCAAAAACGGGTTTGAGTCTGCCCGTTTTTATCTCTCTATCGCAGCTAAGCATGAGAGTGAGCCTCCTTTTAGACTCCGCGGGAGTTACCACACCCCTCTCCCAGGCATACCTTAACCCTCCCAGAATGCGTTCAGGCCTCTCTCCGTTTTTTAAGATCCGGTCCAATACCCTTAAGGCATTATCCGGCCTCTTCAATTCTATTGAACGGCTTAAGGTAAAAGTATCAGGCTCTCTTACCTCTGCAAAACGGATGGTCTTTACATACCTGGATATATTATTTAAGAACGCATCGCTCTTACTTTGCTGCTCTATATCCAAAATCAGGATTATTTTTTTAAAGGGGCTTTTCACATATCTTATAAGAAAGCTCTTTAAATCCTCTTTTAATTTTTGTGCACCTTTGATTACTACTATTCTTCTGGGACTATTCACAGGAAGAGACAAGAGCCTCTCCTGCAATAGTTTCAAATTTAATTCCTTGGCATAAAAAACATCAAAATTGAAATGCTCTGTGCCCTGAACAAGGAATTCTTCTTTGATTTTCTTTAATTGGGTACTTTTAGAAAAGCTGTCTTGCCCCAGAAATAGGTAGGTCATTTTTGATTACCACTGTTCGACTGTTCTTTCGATAATCCTGCGGGCCAAATCGTCTAAGGCATTGTTTACCGCTTGGCTTTCGGATATTGCTTCTGAACCAGAAGAAAAATAAGTATCATCCCCGGTAAAGTTATTCTCTTCCCACATTAATTTATCATCTATATTATCCCACATATTGATATTGACTACGATATTGATGCGGTATTCCGTTATATTTTCGTCATCATCATATCTCAGCGGGTCCCGTCGGAATTCAACTACTTCTCCCTTCAGAGTAAGGTCAGCTGATTCCTCACTCACAGGCCGAAGATTCCCATCCAGAAGATATCTATTGATCACTTTACCGGTAATATCTGTCTCCAGCATTGGCCGGTTGATCCGATATTTATTCTGGCTGTATGTTTCTTCTGTAATATCCACCTTATTAACAAAAGGCGTAATATAAATAGTTGAGAATTTATTCGCGATTAAAGAGCGGGTAGTATAACCACAGCCTGCTACAAAGCATAAGCTGCAGCAGACAACTAATGAGAATAAAATCTTTTTCATCATTTTGCCTTCTCCATTATATGCAATCTTTCCAAGGCCTTCGCTGCCCAGGGGCTATTAGGGTGATTACCAATCACATCGCCATAATAAATTCTTGCCGCCTCTGATTTATTTTGTTTTTCGTAGAACCTTGCAGTATTATAGTTACTCTCCGCCTCTTTCTCCTTTAGCTCGGTGATATTATCCTCCGCCTTATTAGATAAGACCGCATCCGGATGTTCTTCGATAAAAGTGGCGAACTTTTCCTGTGCCTCTTGAGTAGCTCCCTGATCATAATCAGGGCCCCGAGATACTGCGGCCCGGGCCAGAGCAATCTGGTATTTTGCCGGCTCCACCCATTCGCTTTTAGGATAATTAGAGATTACTTTATTAAATGATTCTTCTGCCTCGTAATATCTCATCAGGCCTTTTAAAACCAGGCCCAATTTATACTGTGCTTTTGGAGCTAGAGGGCCATAATAAGAATTTTCTATTACTTTATATAAAATCTCTATTGCCGGATTCTCAACCGGCAAAGTTACTCCCAGGACCTTACGTTTTTCGCCTGACATAAATGCTTCGGCGATATTATATTCACGCTCAATGATCTCCTGGATCCTCTCGGAGAACGGATATTTGTCGATTACTTTCTGAAATTCAAGATATGCCTGGTAAGGATTATCTACCTTCTCCTCTATGAGGCCAAGGTAATACTGGCTCTCTGCGGCTTCCAAGGAACGCGGGTAATGCGTAAGCAGCTTCTTAAACTCGCGCTTAGCTTCTTTGTAATTCTCACCCTCAAAAAGGTCATTGGCATAAACAAACTGATCCTTGGGATCGGGTTTTACCGCAGTCTTAGGATTTACCCATTTCCCGGACTTTGGTGACCATATCCAGAAGGGATAAGCCTTACTTACTGTCAAGCAGATGATCAGGAGAGAAAAAATCAATACTCTACGCTTCATAGTAGTCTAAATTTAACACATGGGGTGGCCTTTGTCAACCCCTTATAACCAGGGCCATCTTCCCACCCGAAGCAGAAGCGTCTTCTAGCCCAAAGCAGAAGCGTCTTTAGAGCTGTTCGGAAGCCTGCCTTGCCCTGACTGCCGTCAGGCAGGCGGCAGGGGCAGGGGTGGCCCCCTAAATATTTTATAAATATAAGTAGGCGCCCGGTATCTTGGTCAAAAAGTAGCTGGTTCTAAGTAATAATCCCACCGCCAATTCAGCAGTAGAGGCAAATATCGGAGCAAGAGCCGGGGCTAAACAGCCTACAAATATCAGGCTAAAGCCGCATAAAATAGTCAAAACTGCTAAAGGCACAATCAGAATATTGGCTAAGACGGTTATAGGAGAAAATACCCGGAAATAATAAGCTATAAACCCCATCGTGCCTATCCAGGCAGATAAAGAAACCAGGGAAGCGCCAATCAAATACCTCAAAACTCTTATTTTTAAACTCTCTAACCTCAGGAAAGACTTCATCTTTGGATAAAGATAAACTATAGAGATAACACTGGCGAAAGAAAGCTGAAAACCTACATCGAATAATTGCTGGGGATTAATTGCTAATATCGATATCATAGCCAAAGCACAAGAATTATATATATCCGGCTCTCTTTTTATCAAAGAACCGAATATAAAGAACACTGCCATTATCGTAGCTCTCACCACTGAGGTAGAGGCACCGGTGATCAAACAGTAAATAAGCAGGCAGGCAATCGCCGCCCAAAAACGCGGATTTCTCGGCAATCTCAGTACTTTCAAAAACATAATTATTATAAATGCTACCAGTCCTACATGAAAACCGCTCACTACCAAAATATGTACTGTGCCGGTCTTCGCCATGGAATCTCTGATCGGCTTGGGGATATTGCTTCTCTCTCCCAATATCATAGCATTAAGCATTTTTGCAGGCAGCTCCGATAAATTGTCGGAGATCACATCTTGCATTGCCTTTTTCATCTCTAGAGAATATTTTTTCAAAAAATTCCCTCTATTCTTATTTAGCTTCACTACGCCGGCCTGCTCTTGAACATTTAAGAGGGCATATATTCCTTTTCTATTTAAATACCGCCCGAAATTACCCCGCCCCATATTTAAATTGCCTCTTAGAATCAGTACTTCTCCGTATTGCAAATCCTTTCTACCCTTTATATAGACTAATACTTTGCCGCTGCAATCTAACTTTGAGTCATCCTTTATGAACTCTTGGGCTCTGAATATGAATGAAGTTTTGTGATTTCTGAATACCGGCGCGCTATCAATATAACCACTTATAGTTTTTAACTGATTACCCTGATGAAAGATATAATCGGATATGTGATGTTTAGGCAGAATTTGGGAATTTATCATTGCTAAGACACCTAAAGAAAAGGAGAGAGAAAATAAAAGAAGATCAAATCTAGTTTCTTGCCTAAGTGCCAAAAAACTCAAAATCAGAGATAAAACCGCTAGAAAATAGATTAACGTATAAGGAGCTTTTAATAAATTTGCAAAAACTATTCCCAGACAAAAAACTGCTGCCAGGCACAGCAAGGGCTGCTTCATTGTTTATCCAATGTGAAATATTCTTTAATCTTCTCGTATTTATATCCGGAGATACCCTTTATATTTTTAAGCTCTTCTACTTCCTTAAAACCGCTCTGATTATCCCGATATTCGATTATCCGCTCAGATAACGCAGGCCCTATACCCGAAACACTCATTAACGCTTCTTGGCTAGAATTATTCAAATCAATTTTCCAGATATCTTGATAATTATTAATCATAACCTTAACTTTCGAATACCGTTTTGCCAAAAAACTAGCTCCGGCACCAATTAAAGCTATGCTGATTAAAAATAACAACACCTGTCTTTCCTGCCGGGTAAAATTGAACATAATAATCCATCCTCCTACTATAATTGACGTAATAAATGCCTGAATCTAACAGGAAATTTTAATCTTTGAGGGCGAGCTGAACCTCAGGGAGCAGCTTCTGCGACTGGATTAACTTGAGGAACTTACATCTAACTTCTAGCGTATTGCATGGCGTATTTATCCAGCAGCTCTCTGATCATGCGCTGGTATTTTGTATGATGGCGATTAGCTTGGCGTCTAAAGAATTCAACGCTCGATTTATTTAATGCTATAGTAATCTTGGTAGTTTCTTCCGGCACAGCGAGCTCAGCCGGAGGGGGGAGAAAATCTTCAACCTTACTTAACTTCCCTATGGGCATATCCGAATTAACCATTTTCTTTTTCATAGTAATACCTTCCTTCCCTCCAAAAACCTGCTCCAAATATCCTGATTTTATTGTGCCGATAAATAAACCTTACGGTTAAAATCTTATCATATATTTTACCAATACAGAAAAATCTTTCTTCGTGTTTACTGTGCCGGGAATCGATATAAATCTTTCTCTTCGCGTCTTTAAAAGCTTTGGCGGCGGTAGTAAAATCAACGCCATGTTTCTTTATATTGGCTAATTCCTTGTGGCGATCCCAAATGAAACTTTCGAATATCTTATCACGATTAAAATATAACATATATATGGCTATTTGTCAATATTATTATACGTATATTTTCCCAGTTTGTCTATTTAGACCGGTTTGGGTTTCGGCTACGTATCGTAAATCGTTTTCGGTTTCGTATATCGTCTTTCCTTGAAGTTCATCCAAGCAAGCGAAAGATTATATAATTGCCGGCTTGCTTTATCATAAACATCTATCAATTCGTTGCATAATTCTATCTCTATTCTATAAGCATCTTTAACATGGCTTAGAGAAACTATTGTCTCATTGCTTTCTTCCATGGCATCGTCCAAAAGCGCCTGAAAACCCCTCTTTTGATGCCTTTTAGAATATCCTTCAGCGATTAATCTTGGTATTGCCTTTGCTGAACGCCTTAGTTAATCAGCAAGATCAAATCTCTCTTCTTTAGGTAGTTTCGGAATTATTTTGTTCAAAACAATTATCGATGCCTTATATGCGCCTTGATATACATCCAAATCT
>JAHIZC010000238.1 GCA_018814745.1 Candidatus Omnitrophota bacterium | reverse complement strand
AGTCCACGCCTAAATAGTCAGGACACAGCCACCCTAACACTAGGTTGAATACGAAAGGGGGTAAAATATGCCACACTTGCCAAAGTGGGCAACCCCTAACCGACAAGCTCATTTAGTCAAGCTGTTCGTTGATAGTGGGGGTTTTTGTGTCTACGGACATAAAGATTGTCTCATTCCAGAGCATCACTATGAGCTATACATTGAAGGGCTTATTGGTGGCTGGAAAGCTGAAGATAGAGAGCAAGCTATAATTGACTGGCTGGCAGAACGGAAAGCTATGCACTCTCTAGGGGAGAGAAGATACCCCATAGCTGGCAGGTTCAATAATATCTCAATGGACATCTTCCACGACCAGCAACCCTTGTATTATCGGGAAAGTCTGGGAATGAATGGCTTGACGCTAACTCCCTTTGCTAAAGTCAAGATTAGCTCTAGCTATATGAGACTATATGTTGATTTAGGCAATAGCTTGAGAGAGGTTAGTAAGAATAAGAGAAGGAAGGCTGTCAGATATGGGAGACAACTTCCAAAGTCAATAGAGCAAAGAATAGCGGAACAGGTATGGCTAGCGGTTAGGGATTATCTAAACCACTAAAAGCGAAAACAAAAGACGCTTCTAGTTTACTAGGGGCGTTTTTTGCGTTCAAAAGGGTTGTATTCAGGGGGGGGGCTTAATTCCGAGAGGGGTTAAGCCCCTCTATTCTTATCGTATACGGCTTGTTTGTCAGCTATACACAGGGCGCAGGTATACTTTGACCATATTGTAAGCTAGACACTCTCAAAACTTGTCCTGACCTTGCCGAAGGAAATGATACTCCGTTGGAATAAGCGGGGTGTCGTTGTGTTTTTAACCCCTCTATTAAGAGCCGTCCCAGATAAATCGGGACGGCTCTATTCATAGTGAGCGTAGTCGAACTATTTGTATTCACCACAGCGAAGGTAAAGCGGTTGAAGGCGTGGTTGCCATTCCCCCAGTCCTTACCTACATACGGAAGATTTTCGCCCTGAGGTCGACAGGGCATTTTCCAGAATAATCGTAAAGGAGGCAAAAGTGAGCACAAGAGGAGTCATCGCCAGACAGAAGGGCGACTCTTTCGAAGGCAGATACCACCACTGGGACTCGTATCCCACTGCTCTGGGCAAAGCCCTCTGGGAGCTGGCACACAACCAATTCAGGGATAACCTGGATGAGATGCTTCGTATCCTGATTGATGAACACCCTGCCGGCTGGTCAACCATCGTCAACAAGGACTTCTCCCTCGGTGTAGGCTTCAACAACCTGGACAAGGGGAATTGTCTTACCTGCGGCAAACCGAGCTGGGAGCATTACTACCAGGAGTGGGAGTCTCACGGCAAGCGACTCACTCCTAAAGCCCGCCAGAGTATGGCTAACGGCAACTATGTGGCTCTGGGGCACTCTTTTGAAGCGCCACACTCAACCAATGTCGAGTGCTACTGCCACGGCGACCGGAGTGAAGACGAACTGCTCGTCACCGAGAAGAATGCTGCTGACATCGGCTGCGAGTATGTCTATGTCTTCTCAACTAATGGGGTGATGACCATTCTATCTTCATTCAATGGCGACGGCAGCAAGATGATTGGGATGTTCGGGATGGGTAATCCAGAAGCCAAATGGGGTGTCCTGACTGTCGTCCCGCTGGACGGCCCTGAGCCGGACTGGCACAGCCTGCAGGGATGGTAAAGAACCGGGGGTTAGAGATGAGGGACAAGCCCTTTACCTACCAGCGCGCCAACCGGCGCAGGTGCTACTGGCTTGTCCGGGACTGTATCCAAGGACGCAGCCCGTGCTCAACGAAGTGTCCCGACTATCTGTCAGTGGCCGGGGCCGACCGAATCAAAAGGGAGAAGATGAGCCACATCACTGAAAGAGCTGCCCGGAGAAAGCGCTCGTAACCCCCTGACTCTGTCGCTTAGTCCCTCAGCAAAGATTAAGCGCCGGAGATGAGAGGATTACCGCTCAAATACGATGGGCTGTTATGCCTAAGGAGGTGAGAAAAGATGCCTAACTGGTGTGAAAACGACCTGACCATAGAAGGTAAGCTCGAAAGGCTCCAGGAGTTCCGGGACAAGATGAAAGGTCAGAACCGAAACGGTGAAGATACTCCCCTGAATGAAGATGCTCTCATTCCCTATCCCGAAGAGTTCAAGAAAATGGACGCAGCAGCCTCCCTGTATCTGAAGGAGCACCCGGACGACTGGCGAAATGCCCCTAAAGACGGCTTTAACTCCGGCGGCTACGAGTGGTGTATCGAGAACTGGGGCACCAAGTGGGGCTTCTGCCGCGTCTAGGAGCCAGAGCTACAGAAGTACCGTGATGATGAGAGCACGCTGATATACCAATTCGATACTGCCTGGTCTCCCCCCGTGCCCCTAATCAGGAAGATGGGCGAGCTCTTCCCCGACCTTAACTTCGACCTGCGCTATTTCGAAGGCGGCATGCAGTTCAACGGCATATTCCGTGTTGAGAATGGCCAGGTTGCTGATGAAAGGAGCGGGGATTATTT
>JAHIZC010000201.1 GCA_018814745.1 Candidatus Omnitrophota bacterium | reverse complement strand
CGACGGTTCCGGGTACCCCTTTGGCCTTAAAGGGGAGCAGTCTCCTCTGGGAGCGCGAATACTAACTGTTTGTGATGCCTTTGATGCGATGACTTCAAACCGCCCCTATCGCGAACCGCTCAATTCCAAAGCCGCCTGCCGGGAAATAAAAAGAAATTCCGGAAAGCAGTTTGATCCGGTTATAGTAAAATACGCCCTTCCTATTTTCAAAAATTTAGGACTGTAGATTCTTAGCAATTAAGATACGTTCATCGATTGGCGGGTGATCAAAGAAGAAAAACTTGGTCAGTGGATGGGGTTTCCTATCTGCGAGGTTCTGCGTGGCGAGCTTATCCATCATCGAAATAAATCCATCTTTAAAACCGGTGATTTTAAGAGCCAGCTTATCCGCATTTCTCTCCATCCTGCGGCTGATATAATTTTCAAACGGCCGCATAATTATTCCAAAAATTACAAAATACATAAAAACAACCGGTAGTGCTGCTATCTCCGAGAGAGAATCAAAACCGAATAAACCTAAAATATAATCGTTGGTTCGAAATATTAAATAGAAAGTCAATATTGTTGCTGTTGAGCTTACCAGCACGAGCTTTAAAAGATGCTTTAATTTATAGTGCGAGAATTCATGCGCCAAAATCACCTCTATTTCATCATCGCTATATTTATCCGTAAGGGTATCCGCTAAAAGTACACGCCTGGTCTTGCCCATCCCGACAAAAGCAGCGTTTGCCTTCAAGGTCTTTTTGCTAAAATCAATCTCGTAACAATCAAGGATCCGCACCTTCATTCTCTTAGCTAGATTCATAATCCGTTCCCTTAATCCCTCGTTAGCAAGCTTTTTATACTTAAAAAATAAAGGAATAATTATAACCGGCGTGAGCTTAGCCAGTAATAAGTTAAAAAATATCCAGAAAAGAGAAACAATCAGCCACCATATATTGCTATAGCGTCTTAAGATGTAATAAAATGTGCCGATCAGAATCACCCCAATAATATAAGAGATAGCTCCTGACTTGATCTGATCCTTCAGCCAATCTATTACCTTTTGGTTGGATAAAGAGAACTCATGCTCTAAGATATAGGAGTGATAAAAGCTTAAGGGGAAATTCAGAAGATAGAATAAAATACCGATTGAGAGGAGGTATAAAGGTAAGATGATGTAGTAGTTTGTAGTAAAATTTAAAATTACCTCTGCTAGTATTCTCGAAGCACCTGTTCCAGCAAAAAGCAGAAGAATAATTAAAAAATAAACCGTCTCTACTATACTTAAGGTATATTTTAAGGAAGAGTATCTTTGGGCTTTAGCTGCTAAGTTAACCTTATCTACCTGCTGCATAAAGTATCTTATTTGGTTTTTTCTTTTAAGGGTGCGATATTGATAAAGGTACGTATTTTTCCGTGGCTGGTCTTCTTTTTAGAGAAATATATTTTACCCGGAAGAAGAGCAAATAAAGTCCCTAATCCTTTAACATTCAGGCCTGGTTTATAGGTATCGATCCCTCTTACCAGGATCTGGCCTGTCTTAACAGTCTGGCCGCTGCCTACTTTTATCGCCTTATCTTTTTTTGGTCTTGAAAATCCACCTACCATCTCTTTCTCCTTTCGCTATTTAGTTTTCCGATTATGAATACAACCACAACCAGATAAATCAAACTGAAGACAAATAATACTTTATTGCGCAAAAAATATTCAACCAAAGCAGCAGGGTCCTTTAATACTCCCTTGCCCACTCCGCTTAATATATACTGTATCCAGAACAATTTCAAGGGAGAACCAAGAATAACTGCGCTCAAATACTTCTTAAAATTAATCATGGAAAGCCCGGCGGATAAATCCAGGAATCTATAAGGGACGAGCGGCGTTGCCCGAAGAAGGAAGAGCCAAAAGAAATTAATTCCCCCCAATCTTTCATCTAGGTGGCTGTATTTCTTCTTGAAAGATTTTTCTACGTATGCCCTCCCCAGTAATTTGGCAAAGTGAAACAAGACAAAGGCATTTATGATCTCAGCGATAAATATGAATAGAGCGCTAAGATACGCACCGAAAAGAACTACGCCTAAGATATAAAATAAGTCCTTTGAGAAGAAAATAAAAAACGTGATAATTACGTAAAAGATAATGTAGAACAGCCCGCTATATAGGATTGGGAGGCTCTTTAGCGAATCTTCCAGCCTTTGCGTATCTAACGGTAACCTTCCTCCCAGGTACCAAACTAAAATCAGTACGATGACTAAAATTAAAAATTTAATAAATTGTTTGTTCATTAGGTTACGAATAGGTTCCGAGAAGAAAATTTCCCGTCAGTAGTGAGATTGACTCCCAGGCTTTTCAGGCCGACTTCATCTCCGGGGGTAGGAATGTGGGTGATATGAACCTCGCAGCCTTTTAACTCGACTAGTTTATTCATCGCTAGCTCTGCGGTATGGTTGGTAGTTGCGCTTATCGCTAAAGCGATCAGGGTCTCCTCTAAATCCAAACTCTCAGATTCTATACCGATAATACCTTTTTTTAGTTTGCTGATCTGACTGATGATGTGCGGAGAGAGCAGGAGAATCTCATCCGGAATATTCGCCAGCACCTTTACTGCATTCAACACCAAGCTTGATGCTGCATGCATCAACTCGGAGTTTTTGCCGGTGATAATCTTCCCGCTATTTAACTCAATAGCAGCCCCGCAACATATACCTTCGTCACCCTTACCCTTTGTTTCTGCCTCCTCTGCAGCGCTCCTTGCCTTATCTACTACTACTCTATCGGTCAGCTTCAATCCCAGCTGCTCCATAAGCAGTGCCACCTTATCTACAGTCTCTTTCTTTTCTACTCCCATTACATACTCACCGTTATATCTAAAATATCTTCTGATTATCTCCTGGCGCGCTGCTTCTTGCACTATTTTATCATCAACTATACCGAATCCTGCCCGGTTTACGCCCATATCCGTAGGAGAATTATAGATCGGCAGGTTTGCATCCTTATGAAATATCTTACTCAAGATCAGTTTTAATATCGGGAAGCTGTCTACGTCGCGATTATAGTTTATCGCGGTCTTATTGTATTTATTTAAATGGAAGGGATCTATCAGATTAAAATCCTGTATATCTGCGGTTGCTGCTTCATAAGCAATGTTCACCGGATGTTTAAGAGGCAGATTCCAGATCGGGAAAGTCTCAAATTTTGCGTATCCGACATTAACCCCTTTCTGATGCTCTTGATATAATTGCGAAAGGCAGGTTGCAAGCTTACCGCTTCCGGGTCCGGGAGCAGTAACAACTACAATCGGATTCTTAGTCTCTATATACTCATTCTTTCCAAAGCCTTTTCCACTTATAATCGAGTCAACATTAGCCGGATATCCTTCGATCGGATAATGCAGATATACTTTTACGCCTCTGTGCTCCAGCTTATTCTTAAATATAACTGCGGCAGATTGATTATTAAAACGTGTTATTACAACCGCTAGAATATCTAAACCCCATTTCCTTAAATCATCGATTAACTTTAGAGTAGCGGCATCATAGGTTATCCCGAAATCTCCTCTCACCCTGCCCTTCTCAATATCACCGGCATATATAGCCAGAACGATATCAATCTTATCCTTTAATTTCTGAAGTAGTCTGATTTTGACGTTTGGATCATAACCGGGGAGGACGCGTGAAGCGTGATAGTCAAAACAAAGCTTCCCGCCGAATTCTAAATATAGTTTGTTATCGCACTTCTTTACCCTGTCTAAAATCGCCGCTGTCTGCTCTTTTAGATATTTTTCGTTATCAAAACCTGTTTTTTTCATCTAATCTCCTGCTGAATAATTAGGCACTATTATATTATACGGCCTTCCCCTTGTAAAGCCCTTATGAATATTCCGAGCTTAAGAATAAACCAAAGGTAGATACTCTTTGCCCTCACCGAGAGGATTCAAAGAACGCTCTATCTTTAATTTATTTTTTACTGCTTTCAAATCAATTGTTTCTTTCTTATCTTTAGGCCAGATAACCTCTATCTTAGGCGAGAATTTATCATCTCTATTCTGCTCCCTAACCACTGCTACCCTTCCATTGCTTAAAGAGACTATCGTACCCACGGGCCAGACTCCGATGATCTGGAAAAACTTATCGAGAAGCTCCGGGTCGAAAGCTTCGCCCCTCTCCTTAGTCATCAACTCATAGATCAGATTAGGCGGATAATCACGCTTATAATTTCTCCTCTGGAATAACGCATCATAGACATCACATATAGAAACGATCATAGAAGCGGTATGTAATTTCTTATAAAATGATACCTTCGG
>JAHIZC010000200.1 GCA_018814745.1 Candidatus Omnitrophota bacterium | reverse complement strand
GCTTTATTCTTGATATCGCTTGTTCTAACTCTTTCATTTTAAAGGGGTGCTCGAGAAATTTTATGGTTTCCTCTGCGATTTTTTTCGGCGTTGCCTGAAATTGGATAAATTCCGGGACGATTTTTCTTTTCGCCACTATATTGACTATGCCGATAAATGGAACCTTGACCTGCGGGCGGTAGAGCAGATAATTCAAAAGCGGCATTTTATAGATAATCAAAAAGGGTTTCTCCATGATCGCTGTTTCTAAGGTAGCCGTGCCTGAAGCAACCAGACAAAAATCAGATGCATTAAGGCAGTCATAAACCTTGCCTTCGATAATCTGTAGGTTCAGGTTCACTCCCTTGATTTTAGAATTGTAGATATCCTGATTTACCTGGGGAGATTTGACGATAATAAATTGCGTATTGGCAAATTTACCCGCAATATCAACGCAAGCCCCGAGCATTATCGGCAGGATATTTTTTACTTCAGTAGCGCGTGAGCCGGGCAGGAGAGCGATGGTTTTTTGTGCAGTTGATAGATTGAATTTTCTTAAGAATTCTTCTCTATTCGTCGATGGTTTTACCGTATCCAGTAATGGATGGCCTACAAAATCTACGCTTACCCCATGCCTTCTGTAGAATTCCTCTTCAAATTTGAAGATCACGATCATTTTACTGATATACTTTTTTATGGTCTTGATTCTGCCCTCTCTTGATGCCCAGACCTGGGGGCTGATATAATATATAGTAGGGATTCTGTTATTGATTTTTTTAGCTAAACGTAAATTAAAACCCGAAAAATCGACGAAGATGATCGCATCCGGTTTGTATCGTTTGATTTTGCTAAGAATCAAACTCTGGAGTTTAATAAATCTGGGGAGTTTGCCTAATACGTCAAATAAACCGATAGCCGCCAGGTCCTTTATGTCATAAAAGATATTTGCGCCCACACTTCGTAAGTGCGGACCGCCGACTCCAAGGATTTTTATATCAGGATCAATTTTTAGGATGTTTTTGGTAAGATTACCGGCGTTGAGATCGCCCGAGGCCTCTCCGCAGATAATTAAGATCTGCCTTTGCGACATATCTGATTCCCGATTTTTAAAGCAACCGCGAGTGCTTGGGCGGCAACAGGGCCTGAGACTACAGGCTGTTTATGATGCATCACGCAGTCGACGAAAGATTCCAGCTCTTTCTTCAAAGGCTGCTCTTTTTCAATCGGTAAATTTTCTTTAGTAATGTTGAGTCTGCCTTTTCTGTATACGCAAGCCGCTGCTTCTTTATAATCCAGGGAAATATAGGTATTCTCCTGGAAAATCCTAATCTTTCGCATGATTTCATCGGATACCCGGCTGGCGGTAAGATTAGCCACGCATCCGTTTGCAAAAGTAATTCGTGCATTAGCGATATCTTCGAAATCAGTCAGTACCTTAACACCCAAAGATTCGATCCTTCTGATTCTAGAGTCCACCAGGCCCAATATAATATCTATGTCATGGATCATGATATCTAAAACCACACCTACATCCAGAGAACGCTTTGGGAAGATGCTCAGGCGGTGGCATTCGATGAATTGAGGGTTTTTTATAATTTTCTTGGTAGCAGAGAAAGCGGAGTTGAACCTTTCGATATGACCTACCTGTAGGGTGAGTTTTCTGCGTCTTGCCTCCTTTATCAGAGTAGAGGCTTCTTTGAGGTTAGTAGTGAAGGGTTTCTCTACCAAAATATGTTTATTATTGCGCAGAAAATCAAGGGCAATTGTATGATGCAGTATGGTAGGGGTGGCTATGCTCACGGCATCCACTTTATCAAAGAAGTCCTGATAGTTCTTGTAACCGGGGACATTCAGGCTTTGGGATATTTCACTGAGGCGAGCATGATTTGTATCGCATACGCCTACCAGGGAACAATTTTCAATTTCCTGGTATGTTTTTGCGTGAAAACCGCCTAGGTAGCCTACTCCGATAACTCCCACCCGTAATTTATTCATCTTAAGCATAATATCAGAGTAGGCGTAGTATTGCAACTAAAATCTTAGGGCCAGAGTAGCAGGAGAAAGCCGGAAATTATTAAATAAAACATGAAAAATAATTTGCTATAAAGCAGTTGATATGTTAAAATATTAAACTTTAAGGAGAAGCGAAAGATGCGGCAATATCTGAAGTTACTTAAATTTGTCAGGCCATATCTGAAGATCTTTTCCCTGGCGGCGATATGCATGACTTTCTCTGCTGTTTTTGACGGCGTTAGCTTGGCTATGATAGTGCCTCTAGCAGATAAGGTCCTGAACAATAAAAAGATTATTATTCCCACTAAATTACCTGCTTTTTTGGCTGATTTTGTGGATAAAATCAATAATACCGAGCCCTCGGTATTATTGTATTACATGGCGATAAGTATTCTGGGATTATTCTTCTTTAAAGGGATATTTAATTTCTTCCAGGGTTACCTGATGTCAGATATCGGCCAGAAGGTAGTACGGGATATAAGGTCAAAACTTTATCATAAACTCCAGTTCCTCTCTTTGGACTATTTTACTCATAAACGCGGCGGAGAGATGATCTCCCGGGTAACCAACGATGTGAATTTAGTGGAGAATGCGGTTTCTTACGGGTCTACTGATTTGGTATATCAGGGGCTGCAGGTAATTATATTTACATCTTTAACTTTTTTTATCCATTTTAAACTGGCTTTAGTTTCATTTGTGCTCTTACCGCTGATAAGTTTTCCGATCGTCAAAGTGGGCAGGGCGTTAAGAAAGCTTTCCAAGAGATCGCAGGAGAAGATGGCGGATATAAACTCTTCTCTTTATGAGACTATAATTGGCACCAGAATCGTGAAAGCCTTTAATATGGAAGATTACGAGATCAAGAAATTTGACCGGGCAAACCACGATTATTACAGGATTCGTATGAAGTCGATCAAGCGCCTGCAGATTTTAAGCCCGGCTACGGAATTTCTCGGGTCTATAGCGGGGATATTTGTTTTATTCTGGGGCGGTAAAGAAGTGATCGCCGGTAAATTGTCTTTCGGCGTATTCGGTCTTTTCCTTGGTTCGCTATTGTCATTGATCAGGCCGTTTAAAAAACTAAGTCAGGTGAATTCGCTGAACCAACAGGCAGTAGCGGCAAGTGAACGGATTTACGAAGTCTTAGAGACGGATCCTTCGGTAAAAGAGGCGCCGGGTGCAATTGAACTTAAGGATTTTAAAAACAGAGTCGTTTTTGAAGATGTATGTTTTAGTTATGCGGATCAAGAGGTTTTAAAATCTATTAATTTGGAAGTAAAGAAAGGGCAGATGTTAGCTGTCGTGGGCCCTAGCGGAACAGGAAAGAGTACACTGGTGGATTTGATCCCCCGGTTTTATGATCCTAAAAGAGGGAGGATATTATTTGATGATACGGATATTAGAAGTTTAAGCCTTAAGTCTTTGCGCGAACATATCGCCATTGTAACACAGGAGACGATACTTTTTAATGATACTATAAGAGCAAATATCGCTTACGGCAGCGTTCAGGCAAGTAATGAGAAGATAGAAGAGGCAGCTATACATGCGCATGCGCATGAGTTTATAAAAGGATTATCTTCCGGTTATGATACGATTATCGGTGATCGGGGGATGAAACTTTCCGGGGGGGAGCGGCAGAGGATCGCCATAGCGCGTGCCCTGCTTAAGAACCCATCTGTTTTGATCTTAGATGAGGCTACTTCTCAGCTAGATACGCAGGCAGAGCGTATTGTCCAGACGGCATTAGATGAACTGATCAGGGGCCGGACAGTATTTGTGATCGCCCATAGGTTATCTACTGTAAAGGGGGCGAGTCGGATAGTAGTTCTGGATAGGGGTGAGATTACTGAGGATGGAACCCACAGTGAATTGATCCAGAGGGGAGGGTTGTATAAGAGGCTCTATGAGATGCAGGAATTATCCCGAAAGTAGTTGAAACTTATAGGGTTTGTGGTATATTAACAAAGTTAAGCTAAGTAAGGACATAAGTTATGCCTGCCTGCCGGCAGGCAGGGAGCAAAAGAGACATAACTTATCTGTCCGAACTTACCCCGCCCTTTTGGCGAGGATAAGATTAATAGTTTGATTCCGCCAAAAGAGCGGGGTTAATTCGCACAGATAGCTTACTCACACTTGCGTGTTCGTAAGTTATGTGCTCATTAAGGAGGAATGATTACGTGCCATCAGAATTAATCAAGCAGTTATTGGAAGCAGGAGTGCATTTTGGGCATCAGACAAAGCGCTGGAATCCCAAAATGAAAAAATTTATATTCGGTTCCAGAAGCGGTATTTACATTATCGACCTGGAAAAAACCGAGGAATGCATAAACAAGGCCAAAGATTTCTTAATGGATACCACTGTTAAGGGTGAATATGTGCTTTTCGTAGGGACAAAAAAGCAAGCCCAGGAAGTATTAAAGCAGGAAGCTATCCGTTGCGGCATGTTTTATGTGAGTGAACGCTGGCTGGGAGGCCTACTCACCAATTTTTCTACCATAAAGAAGAGTATAAATCGTCTAAAAGACATAGAAAAAATGCGTGAGGACGGAACTTTCGAAAAACTCACCAAGAAAGAAGTTGCGACTCTTCAGAAAGAGCTGGATAAGCTGAATAAGCATTTCTCAGGCATAGTCCAGATGGATAATCTACCGAAAGCGATGTTTGTTGTAGATACTAAAAAAGAGGAGACCGCGGTTAGAGAGGCGAACAGGTTATCGATACCGGTAATCGCCTTGATTGATACCAACTCTAATCCCGATTTAATCGCTTATCCCATACCAGGGAATGACGATGCTACTAAATCTATAGGTATGGTTACCAAAATAATGGCTGATACTATAATCGAAGGAAGGAAGAAATTCTTATCCTACCTTTCTCAGGATGGCGTTAAAATTGAAGAGGCAGAGAAGGAAAAGGATCAGAGTGCCCAGATTTTACCTGAAGAGGAGAAAATTATAGAAGAAGTCGAAGAGGCAATAGAGGAAAAGGCGGCGCCTGAAGGAGATAAGCCGGTAAAAAAAGGGCGGCCGAGAAGGCCAGTAGAAGAAAAAGCGAAAACTAATAAAAGGAAGGAATAAGCTTGAGATGGGAGTATCTATAGAGGCAATTAAAGAATTAAGACATGCGACTTCTGCGAGTGTAGCTCATTGCAGGAAAGCGCTCGTAGAAACAAAGGGAGATGTTACAAAGGCAGCAACCTGGTTGCGTAAAAAAGGATTAGAGATCGCCAAGAGTAAACAAGGCAGGGCATCTAAAGAAGGCAGGGTAGAAGCCTATGTCCATCAAGGTAATAAGATCGGTGTATTATTAGAGGTAAATTGCGAGACTGATTTCGCAGCTAAGAACGCCGAATTTGCTCAATTCTCCAGGGATGTAGCGATGCATATTGCGGCCTGTGATCCTGAATACCTTAAGAAAGAAGATGTGCCGGAAAAAATCCTAAAAGAAGAAAAGAACAAAGAAGAATTCTGCAAGTCCAATTGTCTACTGGAACAGGTATTTATTAAAGACCCCAGCATCACAATAAATGACTATCTAGGAAGCCTAATTGCTAAAATCGGCGAGAATATTCTGATACGCAGATTCATACGTTATAAAATTGGCGAGTAATGTCTCGGTCTATTTATAGAAGGATAGTACTTAAATTAAGCGGTGAGGCTCTTATGGGCAGTAAGTCTCACGGTATTGACCAATCGGTTCTAGTTTCTATTTCCCGCCAGATAAAAGAGATCAAAGATTTTAAAGTCGATGTGGCGATAGTTTTGGGCGCCGGTAATATCTTCCGCGGTCTGGAAAACACAGGTTCCCGGGGATTAGAGATGGATAGGTCAGTGGCTGATTATATGGGGATGCTCGCCACGATCATCAATGGTCTTGCACTTCAGAATGTCTTAGAGAAGTTCAAGATGCCCACCCGCGTTATGACCGCGATTGAAATGGAGCGGGTGGCTGAGCCGTACATTAGAAGAAGGGCGATTCGTCATTTAGAGAAGGGGCGGGTGGTGATCTTTGTCGCCGGGACGGGGAATCCGTATTTTACCACTGATACCGCAGCGGCACTAAGAGCAGTTGAGATCGGTGCGGATGCGATACTGAAAGCTACTAAAGTAGATGGGGTCTATTCTGCTGATCCGCTAAAGGTGAAGAATGCCAAAAAGTTTAAGAACTTACAATACATAGATGTCTTAAAGAAGAGGCTTAAGGTTATGGATGCTACGGCCGTAACTTTGTGTATGGATAATAAATTACCGATTGTGGTATTTAATATCAATAAAAAAGGCAATATCAAACGTATTGTATTGGGTGAGAAGATTGGTACTGTAGTTAGATAGCGGAGGATAAGCGATGACTACTAAAGATATTTTACATAATACCGAAGAGAAAATGAAGAAGGCATTTGATTCAGTGACCCGTGAGTTTTCAGAAGTGAGGACGGGCCGAGCGAATCCTCAGCTTGTCGAGGGCCTGCATATTAATTATTACGAAACTCCGACTCTGCTGAAACAATTAGCTTCGATTTCTGTGCCGGATGCGCATCTAATTGTAATTAAGCCTTGGGATATAACCGCGATACCTGAGATCGAGAAAGCGATCATGCAGTCAAACTTAGGGATCACTCCTTCTAATGACGGAAAGTTGGTGAGGCTTTCGGTTCCGCAGCTATCTAAAGAGAGGCGCCAGGAATTAGCCAAGGTCGTACATAAAATGGCCGAAGAGGGAAAGGTATCTTTGCGGACGATCAGAAGAGACGCCAAAGAATTATTAGAAAAATTAGAAAAAGATAAAGTTATCACTGAGGACGATAAATTTCTGGGAATCGACGGACTTCAAAAAATCATAGATAAATACGTTGCTAAGATTGGCGAGCTATTAACTAATAAAGAAAAAGAAATCCTTGAATTCTAATTAGTAAACAATAAATTAGTAACTCGTAACTCGTAATTTTAAAAATTTTTAATTACGAGTTACCAGTTACTAGATTACCAGTTACTGTTCTTTCAAAATTTGGGCCTCTAGCTCATCTGGTAGAGCACTACCCTTTTAAGGTAGGTGTGCCGCGTTCGAGCCGCGGGAGGCTCACGAATTTGCCGAAGGCAAATGAGTCCCGAGTAGTCT
>JAHIZC010000199.1 GCA_018814745.1 Candidatus Omnitrophota bacterium | reverse complement strand
AGCTTACCGGACGTAAGGCTGACCTGGAAGAGAAGTTTAAAGAGCTCAGGGATGATAAAGCCGAGATGGAAAAAAGGGTAGCTAACCTGCAGGTAGATTTTATAGATGATCTTCAGGAGACAAAAAAGGCAAGGCCGGTATTAAGAAGAGAGTCTTCCGTAGAATTACCTCCGATCGTGGTGCGCCCTCAGTCAACAGGTGATAGATTAGAACTTAAAGCAGTTGAGGTAGTAGCGGTGAATACGCAGAATAATTTTGCAGTGATCAGTGCAGGTGAAGTCGATGGTTTAAGAATGGGCGATTACTTCCGGGTGCAAAGAGGGAATAAACATATCGCCGACATTGAGGTAATCCAGGTCCGCAAGAATATTGCGGCTTGTGATATAAAGAGTTTGAGTTCACCGATTAAGATTGGTGATGCGGTAGAATAAGGTTCGCTGCTAATGGTTCGTTATAGAAAAGGCCCCTCCAAAACTATTTCCATAAAAGACGTTGCTCGGCTTGCGGGAGTTTCGATTACTACAGTCTCGCGCGTAATAAACAAATTCCCTTCAGTAAAGGAAAACAATCGCATCAAAGTAGTCGATGCGGTTCAGCAGCTAAAGTTTCAACCCTCGGTATTTGCCCAGAGGCTCGCCACGGGCCAGAGTAATGTAGTGGCCTTGGTAATCCCGCGTTATGAAGGAGTATTCTATTCTTTTTATGCCTTAGAGTTAATTCGCGGTATCGGAACCCTTTGCGCTGCTTTTAAACTGGACCTCTTGCTGCATCTCACTGATACGCGCGATACCCTGAACCTGAAAGGGACAGGAGGAATAATTTTTGCCGACCTGATCGGTAACAAGCATCAACTCGTAGATGCGATGAAAGCGGATATTCCCTGCGTAGTAGTGAATAATTATATTGATGATTTAGACGTTAGCTGTGTCGGTATTGACAATAAAAATGGTGCTGAGATAGCAGTGAGGTACTTGCTTAGTTTAGGGCATAAGAAGATAGCCCATATAACCGGAGATTTAGTCACTCAGGCTGCAAGTATGCGCTTTGAAGGATACAAAGCGGCATTAGAGAAGAAGAATATTGCGGTTAAATCGGAGTACGTCTTTAAGACAGATTACTCCCGAGGCCAGGCCAGGCAGGCAGCTCAAGAATTGATCAAGATGTCAAAGCCGGCGACTGCTGTATTTGTTTCTTCTGATTCTATGGCGCTGGAAGTTATGGCCGTTGCCAGAGAGATGGGTAAAAAGATCCCGGATGATTTATCTATCGTAGGTTTTGATGATAATCCATCCGGCCTTTACGGCCCGGTTGCTTTAACTACTGTGAAACAACCGTTAGTGAAAATGGCAGAGGAAGGGATCAAGGAATTAAATCGTCTTATAAGCCTTAAGAAGAGTAAGCAGAGTAAAAACGTAAAGAAAATTCTTCTTCCTGCCGAACTAGTAGTCAGAGATTCTTGTAAGCTTTTACGTCGATAATCGCTTCCTGAACCACAGTTCTTACCACAATTTATTGTATAGCTAGCCAATAAGGAATACTATATATAGTATTTTTTGCTTGACAGCTAATTTGGCAAGCGCTATACTTTTTATGCGTTATAATTTTAAACTTTTAAAAAGAAGAAAGGAAAAACATCATGGAGCTCAATCTATCTGAGAATGCTTTAAAAGTATTAGAGCGACGCTACCTGAAGAAGGATGAAGAGGGCAAGATAGTTGAAACACCCAAGGAGATGTTTGGCCGTGTTGCCCGGGCAATCGCTTCTGCGGATAAGCAATATAAGGCAAGCGATGCAGAGATTAAAAAGTTAGAAGAGTCTTTTTACAAGATAATGGTTAATTTAGAATTCATGCCAAATTCTCCCACTTTGGTTAATGCGGGCAGGGAACTCGGACAGCTCAGCGCTTGTTTTAGCCCTGAACAAATAATCATAACTAAAGATGGACCAAAACCAATTTCAGAGATAAAAGCAGGAGATTGTGTTTTAACTCATCAAAATAGGTTTAAAAAGGTTACTGAGATTTTTACGAGAAAGACAGATACAATATATTCTATCTCGGCTTACAAACTTCCTACATCAACATTAGAAGTAACAGCAGAACATCCCATCTTAGCTATTAAAAATGAAGACAAGGACAAATATGATCCACGTTGGATCCAGGTAAAAGATCTTTCCGTAGGCGATTATATTGCCTTGGCTTATCCTGGCGAGACCATCGATGTTGATACTATTAGAGTTTGTGATTTCATTAAAGACACAATCTTTATAGAAAAAAATGGTAATTTATATGAGAAAAATACAGATATAAGAACTTATATGCGCAAAGACGGAAGTTGCTATATTCAGAATAGAAATAGATCTGGAGAGATTTCCAAGCAAGTTAATCCGGTGAGAAGTAAAATAAAGGTAGATACAGATTTAATGCGATTATTTGGATACTATCTTTCTGAAGGATGTGTGAGTGGAAATAAATGTTTGCGTTTTACCTTTTCGTCAGAAGAAAGAAATTATGGCGAGGATGTGCTAAGGATTATAGAAGATAAGTTCGGTATATCTTGCCAACGCATAGAAGAGACAAACTCAACCGAGAGAAGATGGATTTCTATAAGAGTGCATTCTAAGATATTAGCCCGGTTTTTTATAAGTCTTTTTGGCACGGGTTATAATCTGAAAAAGATCCCCTCGTGGATGATCCTCTTGCCAGTAGAAAAACAAAAGGGTCTACTGAGCGGTATGTTTCGCGGAGATAGCTGTACAGTAAAAAACGGAAATAATTTTTGTACGCAACTAGTTATGTGTAACACCCAACTCGTTTATTCTGCTTGGCAGATATTGGCCAGAGTTGGTATTTTTGCCTCGCTTAATTTTTGTTCAATGCCTAAGCTTGGCAGAGTCCGACCTGTAATGTGTCGAGTTAGTGGTAAAGAAGGAACTGGTTTGATAAACGAATTTTTAGAAAAAAGCTTCCCCCACAATGGTATCGAATTTAAACGGGAAATTATTTATGCAGATAGAATCTTTACTCCTATAACTAAAATTGGGAGGCAAGATTACGATGGCGTTGTTTATAATCTTGAGGTAGAACAAGACCATTCTTACTGCGCGAATATGGTCTCAGTGCATAATTGTTTTGTGATTCCCGTTGAGGATTCTATGAGTTCTATCTTTGAAGCAGTTAAGTCCTGTGCACTTATTCATCGTACTGGTGGCGGAACCGGAATGAGTTTTTCTCATTTAAGGTCAAAGGATAGTGTTGTGAGAAGTACGGGTGGTTTAGCTAGCGGTCCAGTGTCTTTTATGAAGGTTTTTGATGCGGCAACCCATGCTGTGCGCCAAGGCGGCGTGAGGAGGGGTGCCAACATGGGTATATTAAGAGTGGATCATCCTGATGTATTAGAATTTATAACTTGTAAAGAACATGATAAACATATTACCAACTTTAATATTTCAGTGGCTATTACTGATGATTTTATGAAAAAGTTAGAGAAAGGTGAAGATTATGATTTAATCGATCCACATACCAAGAAGGTAGTAAGGCAGCTTAATACAAAAGAGGTATTTGATCTTATTGTCAAACAAGCACATAAAAATGGTGAACCGGGAGTGGTATTTATTGACCAGATGAATGAATCCAATCCTACTCCCCAATTGGGTAGAATAGAAAGCACCAATCCTTGTGGCGAAGTTCCTTTATTGGCTTATGAAAGCTGTAATTTAGGCTCAATAAATCTCTTTAGCATGGTAAAAGGAGTCAATAATGGCAGATACGAATTCTCCTGGGATAGATTAAAAGAAGTAGTTCATTTAAGCGTCAATTTTTTAGATAATGTTATCGATGCTAATAAATACCCTCTTCCTGAGATTGATAAAAATACTAAACTTACCCGTAAGATTGGATTGGGAGTAATGGGTTGGGCAAGCCTTTTGGTGAAACTTGGGATTCCCTATAATTCGCAAGAGGCATTAGATTTAGCAGATAAGGTGATGGGATTTATCTTAGAAGAAGCAAAGAATAAATCTATAGAACTTTCCGAAAGGAAAGGGGTTTTTCCTGCCCATAAAGGAAGTATTTGGGAAAAAGAAGGCACTCTTTTAAGAAATGCAACTTTGACCACGATTGCTCCTACGGGAACTATTAGTATAATTGCCGGTCCTTGCTCTTCCGGTATTGAGCCTTTATTCGCGATTTCTTATTATCGAAATGTAATGGATAATGATAAGCTGGTTGAGGTTGACCCTTTATTTGAAGAGGTGGCTAAAGAAAGAGGATTTTATAGCCGTGAATTAATGGAGAAGATTGCCGAGAGTTCATCAATTCAGGATATCGAAGAGATACCCGAGGAGGTGAAGAGGATATTCGTGACTTCACACGATATTTCTCCTGAATGGCATATTAAGATGCAAGGAGTTTTCCAGCGATTTACCAGTAATTCTGTAAGCAAAACCATAAACTTTCCTAATCAAGCCACACTGGAAGATGTACGCAAGGCATATTTATTAGCTTACGAGTTAGGATGTAAAGGTCTTACGATTTATCGTGACAAAAGCCGGGAAGAGCAGGTTTTAAATGTTGGTAAGCCCGAAGAGAAAAAAGAGCAGAAGATCCGGCAGCTGGAGGGAGAAATCGTACCACGGCCCAGGCCGGAAGTGATCATCGGTACTACCAGTAAGGTCAGTACCGGTTGCGGGAATCTCTATGTTACGATAAATATTGATGAACAGGGAAGGCCTTTCGAGTTGTTTACCCAGATGGGTAAGGCCGGCGGTTGCGCTGCTTCTCAGCTTGAAGCAATTGGCCGCTTGGTTTCTTTAGGATTCCGCTCGGGGATCGAAGTAAAATCAATTATTGAGCAGTTACGCAATATCCGCTGTCCCAGCCCCTCCTGGGAGAAGGGTAAACGCATATTCTCCTGTGCTGATGCTATTGCCCGTGTGGTTGAGAAAAGGTTACTTACTAAAGAGGCTTCTAATATGACGGCTGCTACACTGGCGGTGATGAAGCATTCGAGTAATGACGAAAGCGCTTCTTCTGGGCAGCTGGATTACCACGGAGGCGTAGTAGGGGTGTGTCCTGATTGCGGAGGGGTCCTGCGTCACGAAGAAGGCTGCGTTAAGTGCCATGCCTGCGGTTTCTCTAAGTGCTAGTTAGCTCTCAGCTGTCAGCTGACAGCTTTCAGCTGAAAGCTGCTGATGGCTGATAGCTGATGACTGAAAGCAAAATCATGAAGAAGATTCTATACATAGTTCTCGATGGTTTAGGTGACCTGCCTATAGCTGATTTAAATAATAAGACTCCGCTTGAGGCAGCGCTGACACCCAATCTGGATAGGCTCGCCCAGCAGGGCAGGACAGGCCTGGTCTATCCGGTGAATAAAGGAATCGCACCTGAGTCAGATATCGCAGTAATCAGCCTACTGGGCTATGATGCGCATAAATATTATACCGGCAGAGGCCCTTTGGAATCATTTGCCGAAGGAATCAACGTTAATGACGGAGATTTGGCTTTGCGGGTCAATTTTGCCACACTCGAAGAGGACGGAAAAACGATTAAAGACCGCAGGGTGGGGAGGAATCTTACTACTGAAGAAGCAACTTCTTTATCGAGTGAGATAAATTCCAAGGTCACGCTATCAAGTGGGACCTTTGAATTTAAAAATACCATCGGCCATCGGGGAATTTTGGTGATCAGGGGCATGCGTTCTAAATTATCCGGATGGATAACTAACACTGACCCGGCTTACGGCAGGGAAGGCGT
>JAHIZC010000198.1 GCA_018814745.1 Candidatus Omnitrophota bacterium | reverse complement strand
CTAATACAGCAAAGGGATCAGCACCAAATATTGTATAAACCCCTGAAGCCACAAAATAAAAACCGATTGTGATTGCTTTCTCTGACATCCACTCCGGAGCTGCTCCTGCTGCAGGTATATCTGATAAATCCTCACCCAGCCCGCCCTCGGCAATGATCTGGGATGCAGCAGTCAAGATACGTGAATTATCAACACAAGAGCCGAGATGCAACACCGGAGGAATTCCAACTGCTTCACATATCTCCTGTAATCCTCTTCCGGCATACTCCTTTGCCGCTTCCGGGATCAAAAAGCCTTTCTTTGCGCAGGCAATCGCAGAACAACCGGTCTGAAGCACCAAAACATCCTTCTTGATCAATTCTTTTACCAGCTCGATATGAAAATAATCATGGGTCTGTTTAGGATTACAGCAGCCGACCACTCCCGCAACTCCTCTTAACTTTCCGGAAATGATCGCCTCATTCAAAGGCTTATAGGTTGCACGGTACTTTCCCCCTAATATCTGGAATATGGACTCTTTGGTAAAACCCGCGACTAAATCCATCTCATGCTTCGGTATATCTACTCTATCTTTGTTACGATTCTGAAAATTCTCTACTCCTAACTTAATGATCTGCTTGGCTATTTCCAATGCCTTATCAGTACGAAACTCAATATGAGTTACTCCGGGAAAACGCGCTTTAGAAGAAGTAGAGACTAATTTTGTATGGAAACAACTAGCCACCTCATGCAATGCCGGCATAATACATTGTACATCGACCATCATTAACTCAACTGCCCCGGTTAAAATTGCTAATTCCTGCTGTAGGAAGTTTCCTGCTACCGCTATACCATGACGCATCAATACTTCATTAGCAGTACAACAGATGCCGGCTAGATTAATCCCCTCAGCACCTTTACTTTTAGCCAACTTTATTAGCTCAGGATCTTGAGCAGCCTTAACTGCCATCTCTGACAAAACCGGTTCATGGCCATGGACAACAATATTTACATAATTATCCTTCAGAACCCCTAAGTTCACCTTACTCCTCACCGGTTTCGGACTACCAAGGATAACATCCTGTACATCTGTAGCTACCATTGAACCGCCCCAACCATCAGAGAGAGCGCAACGCATACCTGTCTTAATAATATTCTTATAATCCGTATCTACGCCCATAGTAGTAGTGTGTAATAACTCAACCACTTCCCGGTCAATACCCCTGGGCACAACCCCTAATTTTCTCCAGATCTCCCGTCTCTTCTTAGGTGCGCGCTTGATAAAAGTCAATTCGCCTTCCTGCTTACCAAATTCTTCGAGAAGTTTTTTAGCCAATTCCTTAATAATCTGCTGCTTTGGTTTAGTAATATCAATCTTAAATTCCTCAGCCAATCTTTTCAGTTTTTCAAAATCCAGAACCTCGTAATCATGGGCATGGCCTTCGGATAATAAAGAAAGAGTATGTGCTATATCTCTTCCATGGTCAGAGTGAGCAGAACCTCCCACTGCGATCTTACGCGCCAGGTTTCTCGCAGCGATCGTATCTGCGCTTGCTCCACAGACACCAACCTGTGCACCCTCACCAAAGGGATCTATCCTGCAAGGGCCCATATTGCAGACAGTACAGCAGACACCCAGCTGTCCAAAACCGCACTGTGGCTGCTGTGCTTCTAATCTATCCCAGGCGGTTTTTATATTTTCCTTCTCGGCCTTCTTTAACATTTCCTGCGTCGCTAAGTCTACTGATTTTTGTTTTATATCTGCCATCTCAACTCTCCTTTGGCTAAACTCCCAATATTGCCTAATCTCGCTAAGTAGGGACAGTCCCCTTCGGGGACAGTCCCTACTGCTGTTACATCACTTCTATAGTCCTGCTGCATCTAATACCAAGGGAACCTTCTTATCCCATCCGATCGGCATGATATGTATGCCCTGGCACATCGGTTTAAGCTCTTTAATCAAGCGAGATGCGATTTCAATTGAAGTCGCAACTTTATCTTTAGCCCCTTCCATCTCTTTAATTAAATCATCGGGGACACTCACACCGGCTACATTTTTATTCATATATTTAGCCATGCCAGCTGATTTTAATAAGACTATCCCGCCTAAGATCGTAGTTTTAATATGCTTTATCTTACTTAAGAAATTTTCAAAAACTTTTATATCATAAACTGCCTGGGTCTGAAAAAACTCGGCTCCCGCTTCGATCTTCTGCTCCATCTTGATAATCTGCGGCTCTATCGGGTCTGCTCCGGGATTAACAACTGCTCCGACAGAGAATTTCGGAGGTTCACCCTGTAATTTATTTCCTTTCATATCCTCACCCCTCTGGAGGCCTCCAACCACCTTCAGTAACTGAACTGACTCCAGGTCAAATACCGGTTTTGCCTCAGGGTGGTCTCCTAATGTCGTATGGTCTCCGGTTAAAATCAGCAGATTTTCTATACCCAACGATGCTGCCGAGAGAATATCCGACTGCAAAGCCAGACGATTCCGGTCACGGCAGGTTACCTGAAATATCGGCTCAAATCCTTTATCTTTTAAGAGCGAACAGACTGCCAGAGATCCTAAACGCATCACCGAACTCTGTAAATCAGTAACATTTATCGCATCAACTCTATTGCGGATTAACTCCGCATCCTGCAATAACTCCTTAGTCTCTATCCCTTTGGGCGGGCCGATCTCAGAGGTGAGTAAAAATTTTCCCGCTTGAATTTTTTCTTTAAAGTTCATAGTCTTTCTGCCTTTTGAATACAGCTTTAGCTTTGGCTCTAAAGACGCTTTGGCTTTGGGTTTAAAGACGCTTCTATTTTTGGGATTTTGCTGCCTCAACTAAATTACGCATCAACATTGTAACTGTAAGCGGACCTACCCCTCCGGGCACAGGTGTAATATACGAAGCTTTTTTTTCGGCTGGCTCGAATTCTACATCACCGACAATTTTGCCTTCGACTCTATTTATCCCAACATCAATTACTATAGCGCCTTCTTTGACCAAATCACCTTTTATCAATCCTGCTTTGCCTACCGCCACGATCAGAATCTCTGCTCTCCTTAGATGTTGGTCTAATTTATTAGCCTTGGAGGTTCCAATATGACAAACTGTAGTGGTAGCAAACTTCTCTAATAATAGAAGCGATAAAGGTTTACCAACGATCTCGCTATGCCCTACCACCACCACTTCCTTCCCGTATAGATCAATTCCAGTTGAATTTAACAACTCCATCACCGCTGCTGGAGTGCAGGGGATTAACTTCGCCTTACCGAAAACGATCTTACCCATATTAGCAGGATGCATCCCTTCTACATCCTTCTCTGGCAGGATAAATTGGCTGATCTTTTTATAATCTATCTGGGGAGGTAACGGCATCTGAATGATAATTCCGTTCACTGACTTGTCCTG
>JAHIZC010000197.1 GCA_018814745.1 Candidatus Omnitrophota bacterium | reverse complement strand
TTTTTAATAATAATTTTTGCAGCTTTTGTTTTCCTGATTGCACTTATTATAATTAACATAAAAAAGGGAGGGCCTTCTCTTAATACCGGAATTGATAACGGCCCGACCTTGTCTGGTTTAATCTCTCAGGCCAAAGAGCTGGAAGCTCAGAATAATCTGCTTCAAGCCAAAAATATCTATCAGAAGTTGATCGGAGAATTTCCTAATTCCGACGAGATTATGCATTGGCAGAAGAAACTTGAAGAGATTAACCTAAAATTATTATTCTCTCCTGCCATAATCCCCCAAAGCACTTCTTATGAAATAAAACAAGGGGATAGCTTATCCAAGATCGCCGCGAAATTTAATACCACGGTAGAGTTGATTAAGAAGAGCAATAATATCAAGGATGATATAATTATGCCGGGGAAAAAAATCAAGGTATCGACTGCAACATTTAATCTGATTATTGACAAGTCTCAGAATACCCTGATGCTTAAGACCGGCGAAGAGATAATCAAAACATATATCGTTTCTACCGGAAAAGATAACTCAACACCCACAGGCACCTTTATAATCATCAACAAGCTCCTAAATCCTACCTGGTTTAAATCAGGCGCGGTTATTGCTTCGGGGAGCCCTGATAATATTCTCGGTACGCGCTGGATGGGATTCGACCTTGCAGGTTACGGGATACACGGCACCACTGAACCCGAGAAGCTGGGCCAGCAAGTGACCGCAGGATGCGTGCGTATGTCTAATTCCGAAGTAGAGGAATTATACTCGATTCTACCCAAGGGCACCGAAGTATTAGTCGTCGACTAAGTGAGGACATAAGTTATGTGCTCATTAAATATCATGGCCGGATTAGATTTTGAAAAACCGATTGAAGAGTTAGAGAAAAAGATAAAGGAGTTGTACAGCTTTACCTCGGATAAAGATATAGATATTACTTCTGAAGTGAGGCGTTTGGAAGAGAAGTTAAAGCGGCTGAAGCAGGAGACCTACAGAAATTTAAGTGCCTGGCAGAGAGTACAGCTTGCCCGTCATCCCCAGAGGCCTTACACCCTTGATTATATAAGGATGATAATGTCTAACTTTATAGAGTTGCACGGAGATAGGCTGTTCGGAGATGATAAAGCAATAGTCTGCGGGTTCGCAAGACTTGGCGATCAGAACGTCGTAGTGATCGGGCACCAAAAAGGAAGAGATACAAAGGAAAACCTAAAATATAACTTCGGATGTGCGCATCCCGAAGGATACCGTAAGGCACTTAGGGTGATGCGTTTAGCCGAACAGTTCGGGCTTCCGGTGGTTATATTTATTGATACGCCTGGTGCCTATCCCGGAATAGGGGCAGAGGAGCGCGGACAATCTCAGGCTATAGCACTCAATCTAAGAGAAATGGTTTGCATAGCCGTACCGATAATAGCAATAGTAATTGGCGAAGGCGGCTCAGGCGGAGCTTTGGGAATCGGGGTTGCGGATAAAGTTTGCGTATTGGAGAATTCTTATTACTCCGTCATTTCACCGGAGGGTTGTGCGGCAATCTTATGGAAGGACGGCTCAAAGGCTCCTGAGGCAGCAAAGGTTTTGAAACTGACCGCTCCGGATTTATTGGAACGGGGCATTATCGATGAAGTTATTAGTGAACCTTTGGGTGGTGCCCATCGCGATCCTGAAAAGACAGCCGAGGAATTAAAAAAGGTGATAAGGAAATATTTAAAAGAATTAAAAGCGCTGGATAAAGAAGAATTATTAAGCTTAAGATATCAGAAATACAGAAGTATGGGCCAGCAGAATGATTGAACAGGAGTTAATACTTTTAGGCCTGCTTAAAGAGAGTCCCAAGCACGGTTATGAGATCAAGATGCAGGTTAAAAGGATGCTTGCTCTCTTTGCCGGCGTAAATTTAAAATCAATATATTACCCTTTGCGCATACTTGAGAAAAGGGGGTTAGTGGTAAAGCATGCAAGTAGAAGCGGGAAGCGTCCGCAGCGCATGGTCTATGAATTAACCGCTAAAGGCAAGAGTAAATTTGAGAAACTACTTACCAAGAGCCTGCTTGATTTTACCAGGCCGCAGTTTAGCCTGGACCTCAGTCTTTATTTCCTGCATTATTTAAAGCCGAGCATTGTAAAACGCAGGCTACGCGCACGCAACCTGCTTCTTGAAAATCTCTCAAAAGACCTGCAACAGATGATTAATTCTTCTAATAAAAATAAATCCCCGTCATTAACCCACATCTTAGAACATAATCTCCAGATGGTCAAAACTGAATCCCGTTTCCTCTCTAGCTTCCTAAAAAACCTCAAACCCTAAAAGAGGGGTTGACAAGATGGGCCGGATGTACTATACTTAAGTTAGTTAATAGTTAAGATAGTTAAATATTAAGGCTATTAAGTAAGCTGGTTGATATTAAGGGGGTTAAAGATGGGACGGTTAACCATATTAGAGTTTGCCAATGAGTTGAATGAAATTTTACCCACTATTATCAAAGGATTCTCTAATCGCCAGGTCAACGAGTTATATAAAGGTAAGATTACTCTCCCTCAATTTTTAGTCCTACAGCTGTTACATAAAGAAGGGGAGTTAAAGATGAGCCGACTGGCACAGTTTGTGAATGTGACCACCTCAGCGATGACCGGCCTGGTAGAGAGAATGGTCAGGGATAAATATGTAGTAAGGGTGAATGATCCAAAAGACAGGCGTGTAATCAGGGTCAAGCTGACTGTTAAGGGTAGTGGCCTAGTAAAGAAGATCAATGAGCAAAGACGTCAGATGATTGTTAAAACATTTGGCCAGGTATCTGAAAATGAGCGGGAAGCTTATTTGAAAGTCTTAGTGCGCGTAAAAGATATATTAAGCAGAGAAGAAGGAATAATAAAGTGAATAAAGCGTTGAAGAGAAATATATTCATTTTTATAATTATCTTTACG
>JAHIZC010000196.1 GCA_018814745.1 Candidatus Omnitrophota bacterium | reverse complement strand
TGCGCTGGGGAAATCAGGGATTGTCTCGCCGCTCTTTGCTACCTCATTAAGCCATCTATTAGTACTTACCACCAGCCTATATCTAATCAGCAAGCTACCCTAAAGGTAAACTCTTGGAATACGTCCCCCTAATCCGCAGACAATCTCATAAGGAATAGTTTTGGCAAGTTCTGCGAGTTCTTCTGCGCTAATTTTATTCCCTCTTTGAACACCTATAAGCACGGCTTCCTCCCCGATCTTAACCGGGGTATTCCCGACGTCTACCATTAGCTGATCCATACATATCCGTCCGCTGATCTTAAAACGCTTCCCCCTTATTAAAATCGGAGCGCAATTCGATAGATTACGCGGATAGCCGTCTCCGTAGCCGATCGGTAAAGTCACTATGTTAGTACCTCTTCTAGTTACGTAATCATGCCCGTAACTTATCCCGTATCCGGCGGGGACGCGCTTAACATAGATGATCCTGGTCTTTAGATTAAGCACAGATTTCAATTTGATCTTTAGGTTCTTCTTGGGGTAGAGGCCGTAAATCACCAATCCCGGCCTGACCAGATTAAAATGACTCTTTTTGAAATTAAGTACAGCGATACTATTAGCAGCATGGATTAAGGTAATCTCTATACCGGATTTATTCAGCTGAAGCACTAAATTATTAAATACCCCTAACTGCTGCAAGGTAAGTTTCCTGTTAACATCTGCGGCTGCAAGATGCGTAAATATACCTTCGATTCTGATAAATTCAAGGCTATTTATCTTCTTTACAATATTTTCTGAATTAGTGGATAAAATTCCTATTCTGCCCATTCCGGTATCGATCTTAATATGCACCTTTATAGGTTTTCTTAATCTAGCTGCTTTCCTATTTAAACAAAGAGCTAAATCTTGATCGCAAACAGTGGGTGTAAGGTTGTATCTAAATAAAGGGCCGATGTCCTTCTTCAGTATTAGTCCGAGGATCAGAATAGGCACTTTTATATTCTCTTTCCGCAGCCTTATCCCTTCGTCGATAGAAGCCACCCCAAAATAATCTACTTTGCACCTTAGGAGTTTCTTAGCCACGGGAATTAAACCATGGCCATAGGCATCAGCTTTAATCGTAACCATCACCTTGGTTTTGGGTTTTAATAGTTTCTTTATTTGTTTGTAATTATGGGCGAGGCTCTCTAAATCGATCTCTGCCCAGGTGGGCCTATAAAATCTCATTTTCTTATCTGGCACTCCTTGGGATAAAGATAGATCGGCACGATATCCGCAGGATCATCGAATTCTTTTTTCTTGATCCTCTCTAAAGCAAGCTTAATAAGATTGTGTCCCCTCGGATACCAATAATCACTACTCATAATTATTGCACTTCTAGATTTCGCCGTAATCTTATCTTTAAATAAACTGACTGCATCTCCCAATATTATAGCATCACCTTTGATTTTACCCAAAAGCTCTCTTTCATTAAGAAGCATATAAGGAGAGATTCTTCTGGCAATCTCCCCTCTCGTTTTGTAGATACTGCAGTAGACTAAGCTTCTTTTAGCATCGATAATCGGCATGATCTTGCCTTCTTTCTTTAGCGCATTCTGCGCGATTATATCCAGAGTGGATATACCGATTAAAGGCTTATTCAGGGCCCAGCTGAATCCTTTCATAGCAGATAGGCTGAATCTCATCCCGGTAAAGGAACCGGGGCCTATACCGCAGGTAAAATAATCAATATCTTCTATCCGCCAATCTAAAGCCTCAAGTGTTCTTTTAATCGTTAAATGCAGCAGGGATGAAAGCTTACTACCCACCTCTAGATTATATTCATAGATCCGGCTGCCGTCATATAGAGCCAGAGAGAAATATTTACCGCTAGCCTCAATCGCCAGTAATTTCATAATATTTTTTTCAAACTATTTAATAACCTCTTATAGCGTGAGCCAAAAGCACTAAACTTAAGCGATCTCGCCGAATCGGTTTTAAAGAATAGCTCAATCTTAAGAAAGTCTCTGGGCATCAACCTCTTCAACCTCTCTGCCCATTCAATTACCGTCAGCCCCTTACCGTAAAGATATTCTTCATAGCCTAAAGCCAGGATATCCTTCACCTTATTTAATCTATACAAATCAAAATGATATAAAGGAATCTTACCCTGAGTATACGGGCGTATCAGTATAAAGGATGAACTAATCACTTTATCTCTTCTAATACCTAACCCCTTACCGATCCCTTTAGTCAAAACCGTCTTTCCGGATCCCAGATTACCGAATAAACAGATTATATCCCCCGGATTTACTTGCTTTGATAAAAGTTCGCCGATCCTCAGCGTTTGGTGAACCGAATTAGAAACTATCTCCATTTTTAAAAATGCCTGAAGCCTTCGGGCTCAAGATTCGTCTCCCTGTTTTTCTTGTCAATAAACCTAAATCCGTTATTTTTATCTACGATCTCTCCGATCGGCTTAAAAACAGTCCAATTCCGTTTTACGAGCCTCTTCGCTTCCTTGCGTGATAAAGTGAATAATAACTCATAATCTTCGCCGCTACCAAGCACATCTTTTAAGTTGCGTGCGTGCCTACTTGCGGGAATCAACTGCTCAAAGATTATCGCACCTTTCTTACTCTGCCCTAAAACATGGCTGAGATCTTGAGTTAACCCGTCTGATATATCGATCATCGAGTTGACTTTGAAATTCTCAACTAAGAACCTGGCCTCTTTTACTCGAGGAGTAAACTTAAGATGCTTTCCTAACCTGGAGCCTCCGAGCTCTCCGCTAACAAATATTATATCTCCCACTTTAGCGCCACCCCGCAAAACCAGATGGCTCTTCTCCACTACACCTAGCAAGCAGGTATCGATGATTAACTTTGGTGCGCTGCTGATATCCCCTCCTACTATATTAATACTGTATTTTCTAGCTAAGTTTAAGCTGCCGCGAAAAACCCTGTCAATAAACTTAACCGGCGTTGTCTTAGGCATACCTATCGAAATTATACAATGTTTTGGCAGGCCGCCACAGGCAGCAATATCGCTCACCGATACTGCCAAGGCTTTTCTTCCTATGAGATAAGGGTCATCGTTAAGTTTAAAATCAGAATCTTCGGCAATCATATCGCAGGCAAATAACTGATATCTAAACCGGTCTAATTTTAATACCGCGCAGTCATCACCGCTGCCTTCTACAACTGATCTATCTGTCTTAAGAAGCTTTTGAAACCTCTTGATTAACCCAAACTCGCCGATATGATGAACCTGCATATTTATCCGGTTAGTAATCTTTTAATCTTTCCTGTATAAGGAGGCCTGATGATCCCCTTTTCCGTAATAATTGCGCTGATTAAATTATTCGGGGTGACGTCAAAGGCAGGATTAAACACCTTTACCCCTCTTGCGGCTATTGGTTTACTAAAAAATAAACTGGTGACTTCTTCCTTGCTGCGCTCCTCGATTATAATCTCTCCTCCTGCCTTAATACTCAGATCAAAGGTCGAACTGGGGGCAGCGATATAAAAAGGAATTTTATGGTAATCGGCTAGAACTGCCAAGCTATAGGTGCCGATTTTATTAGCGCTATCACCGTTAAGCGCGATCCTGTCAGCCCCGGAGATTACCTTATCAATTTTACCCTGCCGCATTAACGTAGCTGCCATATTATCACAGATCAAGGTTACGTCGATTCCTTTCTTCATTAATTCCCAGGTAGTCAGACGCGCTCCCTGCAGCACCGGCCTGGTTTCACAGGCAAATACCTTAATCTTCTTCCTCTCCTCCTTTGCACGATAAATCACGCCTAATGCAGTACCATAATCGATAGTTGCCAGGATTCCCGCATTACAAACAGTTAGTATCGAATCGTTCCTCTTGATTAGCCCTGCGCCAAATTTACCCATTTTTCGGCAGGCAGCTCTGTCTTCTTCGATTATCCCCTGAGCTTCCTTAAAAAGCATCTTTTTGATCGAGCTTATTGATTTATCTCTATTTTTTTCTGCCACGCTCGCCATATTTCCTAAAGCCCAAAAAAGATTCCTTGCCGTAGGCCTTGAGGTTGCGATATATTTTGCCGCCCTGTCTAGTTCCTTTTTAAAGCTTAGATAAGTCTTTGCTTTTGAATTTTTTATACCCAAATAGACGCCTAATCCTGCTGCTGCTCCTAAAGCCGGAGCGCCGCGCACCTTCATTGTCTTTACCGCCTGCCAAAGACTCTTTAAATTGTTGATATAAACGTATTCTAACTTGTTAGGAAGTTTCCTCTGATCAATCATCTTAATCCTATTGTCCTTCCACTCAATAGTCCTGATATTCATTTTTCTTCTCCCTCCCTTAAATTCCAATGCGGGTTTGGAATTATAGGCCGATGAGTCTGGCTAATACGCTCTTTTTCACCTTAATTGCTGCAGAAGGACAGGCCTCCTGACAGCAAAAACAGGAAATGCATCCGGAATAATTAATTACCACCTGATTATTTTTCATACTCATCACTTTAGCCGGACAGGCTTCTATACAGGCATTACAGCGCGTGCAATTATTATGGTCAATGTAAGGATGATATTTGATCAGTTTCATCGCAAGTTTAATTACCGGCCTGGGTATTTTTGCCGTGATCGAAGTAGTAGGCAGTAAAAACGGCTCCTGGATTGCATCCTCTAATTTTTCTCCCAGGACTGTAATCGAATTAATATCCGCCGCCCCTAAACCTCTCTTCGCTGCTTCTTTAGTACTTAATACTGCTTCGGGTTCAATACCCATGATCAACGCCATTATGCTATCTAAAGCAACACAGTCACTGCTCGCCAGCAATAATTTAGGATTGCGTAATCTTCCTCCGGTTGCCGGTCCATCTCCCTCCATAGCGACAATTCCGTCAGTAATAGTCAAAGCGGGTTTTATCTCTTGAAAAATATCCACTAGAATCTTAGAAAAGTCCTTGCTGGCGTAGTATTTCTTATGCAGCTCGGTCTTAAAAGTTCCCGTGACCAAACCGTATAGATTTTTTATTGCCCCGGTTAAAAGAGTAAGGTCATGCGTTTTAAACTTAGGCAAATTTACCACATAATCGCACTGATCAAGCCAGGTGCTTAAGGGAAATCCCTCTCTCATCCGCCTCTTATCAAACTTGACTAAATTAACTGATTCCTCCTCACAGACTTTCTTCATCCCTGATAACTCATAAACTTTATCGACATCTTCTATCTGGCTACCCCAGACAGACGGACCATCCCCCAGATAGATTGAGCAATTTATCTTTTTTAACAGCTTGATTACTGCCCGGACAACCTCCGGATGCGTATCTATTCCTGCTTCGGGTTCCTTAGCCATGAGAAGATTCGGCTTTACCAATACTTTACTGCTCGGTTTGATGAAATTCGATATCCCGCCGATTAAATCAACTGCTCTTGTAACAGAATCCTGGACCAAAGCAGTATCATAACTTTCACATTTAATTATAGAAACTTTAGAATTCATTTTAAGCCAAAGAAATTCTTTGCGTTCTCAGTCGTGACTTTAGCGACTTCCTCAAAAGAAATACCTTTAATCGAAGCTATCTTATTCGCCAGCGATTTCACGTATAACGGTTCATTCCTCCTGCCCCTGTGTTCTTCAGGAGACAAAAAAGGTGCGTCTGTCTATAACATAAGTCTATTCAAAGGTGTAAGTTTTACTAATTCTTTTAAATCAACGCCTTTTCTGTCCCGCTGAATCATCTTATTTCTGCCTGCGGGATCCCGTCCGCTATTTAATAGCTTAACGGGATAAGTAATATTACAGGTGAAGGAAACAAAAAATCCTAAGTCCAGGCATTGATTTAAAAATTTTTCATCCCCGGAGAAACAATGCACCACTGCCTTAATTGGCATATTCTCCTTTAAAATCGATAAAGTATCACTTTGTGCCTCGCGGTTATGTATGACAACGGGTAGATTAAGACTTTTAGCTAACCCTAACAGTGATTTAAATAAAGGCCTCTGATTTTCAGGCTTGGAATAATTCTTAAAATAATCTAAACCTATTTCGCCTATTGCCACTACTTTATCCTGCTTAGCCAAATCGCTCAAAGTATTCTGCATTGCCTGATCAGCGCGATCTGCTTCATGCGGATGTAACCCCACAGTAGCATAGATAAAATCATATCTCTTGGCCAGTTCTATGGATTGTTCAGAGCCTTTGAGGCTTGAGCCGATATTTACGATATAATCTATACCCTCCTGCCTTGAACGTTGAATAACCTCTTCCCTATCACGATCAAATTCAGGGAAGTCTAGATGGCAATGGGTATCAATTAGCATTAGGTCTGAATACGGGGAAATAAAGGTTTACCCTTTTTGATTTCATCTTTGCCTAGCTGTTCCTTTATCGAGGAAGCGGTCTGAGGTATAAATGCAGCGATCTGATCATCTACTTTATTGATTACATCCACAAGAACTAAAATAAAATCCTTAATTTCATCTATTTTGTTCTCTTTAGCCAGATTCCAGGGTTTTGTCTGCTCGACATATTTATTTGCCATATTAATCAACTCCCAAATACTCTCTAATGCCTGACTAAAATTAAAACCTCCTAAAGCAGATAGGTTAAGGGAAATCTTTTCATCAAGTGAGGTTATTTTATCTGATATCGCTTTTGCCTCTCCTACTTTAATAGCAACTCCTCCCCCGGGAATCTTACTTTGAAAATATTTTTCGATCATTGTAAGCGTACGGTACACCAGATTACCCAGATCATTTGCCAAGTCGCTATTAAATCTCTTCACCAGAGAAGCTTCGGAAAAATTTCCGTCCAGGCCAAAAGGAACATCGCGCAGAAGGAAATATCTATACACATCGATCCCGTACTTCCCTGCCATATCTAACGGAGAAACTACATTACCGCGTGATTTAGACATCTTGCTCTCATTGATCATCCACCAGCCATGGGCAAATATACACTTTGGCGGCTCTATATCTAATGCCTTTAAAATAATCGGCCAATATATGGCATGCTGCCTTAAGATATCTTTTCCGATTAAATGCAAGTCTGCCGGCCACCATTCTGATTTATACTTATCCTTTGCATCAAATTCACCTACCGCACTAACATAATTAATCAATGCGTCAAACCAGACGTATGTAACGTGCGCGGGGCTAAACGGTAAAGGAATCCCCCAGCTCATCCGCTCCTTGGGGCGTGAAATACAAAGGTCATTCAATTTATTATTCCTCAAGAAACTGGTAACTTCATTTCTTCTAATTTCCGGCCTGATAAACTCAGGATGATCATTAATATACCTAATCAACCAATCCTGATATTTCGATAACTTAAAGAAATAATTGCTCTCTGATATCCTTTCCAGACCCCTTTTGCAATCCGGGCATAGCTGTTCGCTGATCTGCGACTGATTCCAGAATGTTTCACAAGGTGTACAATACCAGCCCTGATATGTATCCTGGTAGATATCACCCTTTTTATGCAATATCTCCAAAATCTTACGAACGATTTTTATGTGCCTATCTTCGGTGGTGCGGATGAAATCGTTGTAAGAGATACCCAGCTTCTTCCAGAGATCCCTGAACTGCAAGACCATCTTATCGCTAAATTGTTGAGGAGTTAATTTCGCATCCTCCGCTGCACGCTGTATCTTCTGGCCATGTTCGTCAGTTCCGGTTAAAAACCAGACCTTCTTCTCTCCGATTACTCCTCTCATATAGCGCGCAAGAGTATCAGCTGCTATATTAGTATAAGAATGCCCGATATGAGGAGAGGCATTGATATAATATAAAGGGGTAGTTATATAAAATTTATTTCGCATCTTTATAGTTCATCTCCATCTGGACACCATCCTCTAGCTCAACGGTAGCTGTACGCTTAAAAACATTCACATTAATAACCCTGCCTTTACCTTTGGGGGTACTTATATGCTCGCCTTCACGGGGCAGCCCCTTGGATAAAATCTTATAGGTCCCATATTCAAAGGAAAGACAGCACATCAATCTCCCGCATAAACCGGATATTTTTGGCGGGTTAAGAGGAAGCCCCTCTTCCTTTGCCATCTTGATCGTAACCGGCTCAAAATCCTTTAGGAACTTAGCACAACACAACTCTCTTCCGCATGATCCGAACCCGCCGAAGAATCTCGCCTCATCTCTAACTCCGATCTGCCTCAATTCGATTCTTGCCTTGAAGATCTTAGCCAGCTCCTTCACCAGATTACGAAAATCCACCCTGCCCTCTGCGGTAAAATAGAATATTATCTTACTGCGGTCAAAAGAATACTCCGCCACAACCAGTTTCATCCCTAGTTTATGCTCTTCTATTTTTCTGTTACAGGTACTAAACGCCTCTTTTGCTTTAACCCGATTATCCTCTATCTGCTTGAGATCTTCCTTCCTGGCTAAACGCACGACCTTCTTTAGCGGCTCTTTCGGATTTTTACGATGCGGACAGGATTCTCCGGAAAGAGAGATTACCTTTCCGTAATCCAATCCACGGTCATACTCAATAATCACGTAATCGCCGTCTTTAACTTCCAGGTTACGGGAATTATATAAAAAGGTTTGCCCGGAATCCCTCAGTTTGATTAAAATCACGCCTTCCATAATTGCGCTCCTAAGTTATGCAGCATCAATCTAACATTGATATTCTGATCTAAATAAGATACTGACTCTGAAAGCAGATTAAAAATCCGGTCTAGCTCGGAAAAAGAAAACCGATGAATCAACCTTAAGAGATCGTCCTTACGGTCTAAATTTATTACCTCCGAATAAGGCATACCTGTCTTTATCAGATAAATATCCCTAAACCAGGTTGCCAGGATATTAAGTTGATCCTTTACCTCTTCTCTATTCTGCAACGCAATATTCGGCATCCGGCTCTTCTGCGACTGCGTAAAGCTATCGATAATCCTATTTTTCTTATCTAATATATCCTTATCCTTTAATTCAAGAGCAAACCCGATTCTCCCCTCGGAGAAATAAGCCAGAAAATGTGCCAGCTGCTCATTGATCCGGTAATCTTTTTTTAGCATCGCTTTAAGTTTTAATCTCGCAAGGCCGGAGAATTTTAAGATTTTGCATCGCGATACTATAGTACTAAATATTAATGATGTTTTATCGGTTATCAGAATAATCAAGCTATTGCCGGGTGGCTCCTCTAATATTTTAAGCAAAGCATTAGAACTCTCGGCATTTAAATTATGGGCATTATCAATGATGAATACATTGGTTCTTCCTTCGTAGGGTTTTAAGCTGATATATTTCTTTAACTCCCGGATCTGCTCTATCTTAATCTCACTGCCCGAAGCTTCAATCATATGTACATCCGGATGCTGTCCGGCTTCAATCTTTGCGCAGGATGCGCAGGTATCGCAGGAATCCAAGGTCTGATTCAGACAATTAACTGCTTTAGCTAAAGTCACAGCGATTAACCTCTTCCCCAGTCCTTGCGGTCCGACAAAAAGATATCCTCCGCCTAAAGAAGACTGCCTGATGTAATCTTTTAGCAATTCGACGGGCCTATCCTGGCCCTTTATAGCATCAAAAGACATATTTCTCTACCGCTTCCCTGATCTTGTTCTGAGTTTTGTTTTTATTATTCTCAACCTTTATCACCTTTATCCTATTAGTCTCTTGAGCTGCTAACTTTAAATATCCCTTTCTTACGCGAAGATGATAGGAATAAGGCCTTCTCTCGATACGATCCTTTGAGGATCCGCGTTTTTTCAAACCATCTCTAACAGGTAAATCCAACAGTATGGTTAAATGTGGTTTCAAGCCGCCAGTTGCAAAAATTCCCATTTTTTTAATCAGCTGAATATCTATCCCCAGGCCAAATCCCTGGTAGACTACCGTGGAATCCAGGAATCTATCGCAAATTACAATCTTGCCACCAAGCAACGCCGGCCTAATCACTTCCTCGACGATTTGTACCCTTGCTGCCATATAAAGCAACATCTCGCAATTAGCGCTGATCTTTTTATTCTTCGGATTAAGCAGAATCTCTCTAATCTTCTCGCTGATTTTAGTTCCGCCCGGCTCGCGGATATAGACTACTTTACACCCTCTGCCTTTTAGATAACGAGAAAGCATCCGGGATTGCGTACTCTTGCCGCACCCCTCTGAACCCTCAAATGTAATAAACTTCCCCCTCACGCTAATAATCTCCTACTAAGTAACACAATGAATCCTGCCCCAAAAATGGTCTTTTCGGTCTTGCTTTCGCCTGCTGTAGTTACTACTCATAACAAACGAATCTGTCGGTCTTTTTCGCTCAGTTCGATTTCTTTCCCGCTAAGCTATTTCAGCGCAGGCGGGATCCCGCCTATTATTGTATGGTCTGGCGGGAAACGCCAATGATCTTTCGCATTTCGGTGGCTGCTGAACTTGCGCTTTTTGCTCTAGCAAAAATCGCTCAAACAGCATCGCCATCCCGAGATTGCT
>JAHIZC010000195.1 GCA_018814745.1 Candidatus Omnitrophota bacterium | reverse complement strand
TCTCAAGGAAATGTTTAAAGCCGGACTTCTCGGATATTACATCAAGCCCTAAGGCCTTAAGAAGCTTTGAGACTATTTTCTTAAGAATTACCGCGCTTATCCAGCCGATTAAAAGAATAACTATTGCAAGTGCTATTTTAGGCCCGGATTCCATAATAAATTGATATAACTGCTCTAGTTTTTTAAAAACTAAATCTTGAAATATCTGGTTAAACTTAAGCATACTTCACCTCCTATTTAATCATCATCTTTTAAGAAATCTTTTATTTTTTTTAAGGGCTTTTTAAGGATACCTTCGCCTTTATCTAATATCTTTTTAATTTTCTCTTCTGACTTTTCTGCTATCTCATCTGTAACTCTATCTACTTCCTTTAGAATACCCTCTCCTCTTTTAAGCTCTACCATCGCAAAATCAGTCGCGCTGGCAATACCCGTCTGGAGATTAAGATCATTTTTTAACTGCATAATTACTGCAACAGGCGTAGAAGCAGCCGGCTCCCTGACTTTTAGAATAAAAAAGACAGTAAGTATTTGTAATACAGATGAAATAAGAAATATAAGGTGCAGATTCGATACGTTATAAGTCAAAACTGTGAGACTGAATCCTTCAAATATTTTTGAAAGGCTGCCTCCGACAATTGGTGCTATTGCTCCCACAAAACCTACAATAGCAGCAAATAAAGCCAAATACACCGAGCGGCCTTCTTTAGGAGACAGTTTTATCAAGATGTTAAACTGAGAAAGTGAAGCTCCCGCCATGAAAGCACCAGAAAGAATATGTGCAATTAAGACAGGTAAATAATATTTACCGGGTAAAGCAAGAATCCAAATAAACGGAATAATAATAAGGATCCAGCCAGAGACAATAATTACTGGTTTATTGCCTAATTTATCTGAAATCGGACCCCATATTTTCATCATAAGAAGAGTTGCAAAAGTGGCGAAGGCCCCAAAGATAGTTATGGTAGAAAAATCTATCTTCAAGTTTTCGATCATAAATACTCCGTAAAAAGGGGCGGCGATCTGAATAGCAAACATCCAGGCTGAAACGAAAAGAATTAGTGTTAGGAAATTCTTATCTTTTAAGGGTTGGAGGAATACGGAGAAATTAAATCCTGTCTCTTTTTCCTTTTTTACACTTTCGACTTCCGGGATACGCGATAAAAACCAAGCAGCTACAAGGCCAGCTGTTAATCCTAATGCAAAAAGTATAATAAAACCAAGCGGGCTGCTTTCTGAAAAACGGCTTTCCCACATAGTAATAAATTTACCACCCAATAGAATTGCTATCATACCGCAGGCAGAGGCAATCATGTTACGCTTACCGAAATAGGTTCCTCGAATATCTTCAGGTACTAAATCGCTCATCCATGCAAGCCAAGCCACCCCTGATAATGAGCCGAATAGGCTTGAAAGAGCAATCACTATAACTAAAGCCCAAACCCGGAAATCCTGCAATGTAGAAAATATTGCCAGTGGAAGCATTATAATCAATACCCAAAGCACGCGGCTTGCAACAACACAAAGAAAACAAAGCATCTTTTTCTTACCAGTCTTCTCAATAATGTAGGAGCCGAAGATCTGTATAAGATTTGCAAACATAGGAAGCGCTGCTAATATTCCTATTTGTTGCGGCTCAGCTCTCAAAATTTTTAAGGCAAACCCCATCAAGAATATCCCACCGGCAAGAGAGCCCATAATTGCAGAAAGGGCTCCATCAATAACCGAAAACTGCAGGGCTTTTGCTTGAACTTTGTTATCCATAAATTATCCAGGAACTACACATAATTTCTTTCTTGTATCTTCCAGTTTGCCGAAACAAACAAGCTTATCACCTAAAACCACCTTCATATCAGCCGGCGGATTCGGGATAGTGTTTTCTTTATTCAGAGCCCTTTCCAATAAAAGCAATGATTAAACCAACGATGATACCGATAAAGAGTGATGAAAATATAATCAGCACTCTGCTTGTTGCAAAAGACCAGAATAAAAATTGAACTTTTACTGCATCATGGTTTTGAAATGTAAAAATAAGTAGCAGCAGCAATAATACAAGTACAACTACCCATTTCCAATTCATTTATACACCTTTCTGCCAGCGATTAAAACTCTTTCTTAAATTTTAAAAAAACCTTATCATCCGTTTTCTGTTTTTCTTGTACCTGGTCTGTCTCATTATCTTGTTTTAATTCTTTTTCAGCACCAAGAGAAATGCTATCGGTAATTTTATATTCAGCGCCAACTTTATGAGTTGTGGCTGACTTTTGCTCTTTATTCTGAGGCTGCTCTATAGAATAACTTGCTGATGTTTTATCTGAGATATCCTTAGTAGCCCCGATTCCTTTGGTTTCCTTATCGAATTTCATTGATATATCGCTTAAGCCAAATTTTTCTGCGATTTTGCTCCCGGAACCGGAAAAAACAAAGTAATCTAGGAAATCCTTGGCAAGATCCGCTGATAATTCTCCTTTCTTTATGGCGCTCCCGGCACCTTGCCATGTCTTATTAGTCGCTAACATAACTAACAGTTGCTCTTGAGGTAATGGTGGCTGAGAGGT
>JAHIZC010000194.1 GCA_018814745.1 Candidatus Omnitrophota bacterium | reverse complement strand
TGATAAGAAAAGGTTTAATACAGTTTTTAAGATAGATCACTCTTATATAAAGTGTTTTAGTTGTAGTTGGCGATCACCCGCCCCAAAGCGGCCGTAGGGAGTCCTGAGCGCAAACGAAGGACGACCGAAGGAAGTCCCCGCAGCAAAACGGAGGGAATAAACGCAGCGAAGCGGAGTCCTAAATGAAATGAAGGAGGAGCAGTTTAAAAAGGAGGAGGAAGGATGAAAAATATCTGCTTGTTGGTTATCTGTGGTTTGTTAATATTGTCCATAGCTGGTTGCGGAACAATAAAAGGTCTGGGTGATGATATTAGCACCGTGGGAAGATGGTTGGTCAAGGGTTCGGATACTGCAAGAAATCCTGAGGCAAAATAAATCTTATTGAAGGCAAGCAACACCATAAAGGTAACTCATATTTGAGATGGCAGTGGTATAATTGGGAAAAGGAAGCTATATGGAAGAAACATATCTTACAAGAAAAGGTCATCAGAAATTAATTGAGCAACTGGAATATTTAAAAAAGGTAAAACGCAAAGAGCTATCTAAAGCAATTGGTGAGGCAAGGGCTCATGGTGATATCTCCGAGAATGCGGAATATGATGCTGCGAAAGAAGCACAAGCTTTCAATGAGCAAAGAGTCGCAGAACTGGAAACAAAGCTTGCTTCATGTCGTATCCTTGATGATGAAAATATGTCTCAGGATGAGGTTTTGATAGGAGCGACAGTGCGGATTAAGGATTTAGACAATGAAGAGGAGCTAGTATATACCCTGGTTTCAGAGATTGAAGCGGATTATTCGCAGAATAAGATTTCCATCTCTTCTCCTGTAGGTAAAGGGCTTCTTAACCATAAAGTTAATGAAATAATTGAGATTAAAATACCCGCCGGCGTTCTCAGATGTAAAATATTAAAAATCTCAAGAGAGTAACCACATTAATTTGGTTTTGCGGTGTCGGGAGCAGTTTAAGTAGTTTTCCTTGCGACCCTGCCTGTAAGAAATAACTTGACATTTTGTAGTCTTATGTTAATCTTGTATTAGTTAGTTAACATAGGTTAACCTAGTAATGACCAGTTAACATTATGGGGGTTTATCATGCAACCCAAAGAAAGAGAATATATTACGATACCGGAATTAGCAAAAATCTTAGGCTTAAGCAGGATTGCTGTATTTAAAAAAGTTAAAAGCGGTGAAATTAAAGCCATACGGATTGGCAGGAATTACGCTATCTCTAAGAAGACTTTAGATAATCTGTTAGGTAATTCCTTAGAGGAGGAAAATAAGAGGGAAATAGATAAAGCCGTGGAAAAGACAGTCGCAGAGTACGGTCAAACTCTAAAGCTACTGGGTAAGGACTAATGAAGAAGCTAACCGTTAAAGAAGTAGAGTATATTTCTTTTAGGCTTGCTAAAGAATTATTATCTTTTAAGGAGCCAATCCCGGATTTTTCTTCCCGTTTCAATAATATCTTAGAAAGTTGTCTGGCGATACCTTTTCAGACATTTACCCGTAAATCTCCGTATCGCAGCCTTATTGATAAGGCGAGCATATTATTCTATTTAATGATCAAAAATCATCCTTTTCAAAACGGCAATAAAAGAATCGCCATGACAACATTATTTGTTTTTTTATACAAGAATAAAAAATGGCTTAAAGTTGATACGCAGGAACTTTACAACTTTACTATGTGGATTGCTCAAAGTCCGTCCAGGTTTAAGAGCGAGACATTAATGGCGATAAAAAGATTTTTAGATGAACATTTGGAAACACTTAAGACTATAGAGTAAATCTTTCTTAAAATATAAGAGGTATCAATCAAGAAAAGAGGAGGGATAAGATGGGTGAACAGATGATGATCGGGCAAGAAGGGATGGGTGGCGGTGTGGGCTTGGTGGCTTTAATTCACTTAGGGATAGTTATTTGGTTTGTAGTATTTACAGTCCTCGTGACTCTCAAATTAGACAAAATTATCCAGCTGCTTGAGAAAAAACCATTTTAAAATGCAAGTGGTATAATTAGCTTATCAAGAGATGAATAAGGCCGGTTTTACATTCATAGGGATTATATTAGCTCTGGCAATAGTTTTATTTCTAGGCTACATCGTTTTAAATTCATACCTCAATATGCCCGGCATCGATAAGGAAACAAAAAAGTTGATCTCAGAGCAGGGCATAGACACCACGACCTACAAAACAGTAATCGATACTACCAAAGAGACAATGCAGGGTGTTACAAGACAGCGTATGCAGCAACTAGAAGCGATAGATTAGATTTATGTTAAAATACATTGCGGATAAAGGAGTTGGTAGGTGGTTAAAAATATTCTGATTGTCGGTCATTCTAATATTGGTGATGTCTGTTATGATTTAGCAGTAATAAACCCTCTGCGTAGTCATTTCCCTCAGGCAAGGATTTCTTTCCTTACCTCTTCCCGTGCTGAGAATATCGTTGGAGGATATAAGGGCTTAAATAGAGTTTTAACTTTTAATAAAGATTCCAAAGACAGGCGTTTATCCGGACGCCTGCGTTTTTTAATATCCTTAGCAAGAGAAAAGTTTGACCTTGCGATTATTCTTAAAAGTTCACTAATGCATATTTTTTTAGGTATTCCTTGCGTCTGGAGTTTAAGAAAATATTTGGGTTGCGCGCCTTCAGAAAAGAGAACGCACATTGTTGATATTTATCTGGACTTCTTACGCTCACACGGTATAGAGACCCCTAAGGCAATATTTGATTTTAGCTTTGGTTCAGAAGAGCAGGGGTTCAGTGATGCATTCTTTGCGAAAGAAGGAATAAGCACTCAAGATAAACTTGTTGGAATACTCCCTGCGGCTGCCTGGTCTTTAAAGAACTGGCCGATAGATAAGTGGAATAAGCTGGCGGAATTACTCGCAGGCTATGGTATTAAGGTGATTGCTTTTGGTAAATTCAGCAATGATCCTTATAACCAGATGGTTTTAAATACGATTTCTCCTGAAATTATACTGGCTAAGAATACTACCTTGAAACAGGCAATGAGTATAATCAAGCGCTGTAATATTTTTATTGGGCCTGATTCCAGCCTTTTACATCTGGCAAGCTGCATCGGGGTGAATACGATCGGACTGTATGGCGCAACCTCTACCGACTATATCTATCCCTACTTCCACCGCCATAATATAATTACTCCTGGAGAGCAAATTAGTTGTATGCCTTGTTACCCCGGGCATAAGCCCTGTCATACGATAGCAAAATCTCAGGTCGGTGCCTGTATGGATAATATTAACGTAGATGATGTTTTGGGGTTAGTGAAGAAGAATCTTAATTTGTAACTTATTTCCCGCAGGTCGAGGGACAGGGAATTTAAAAGGGATTGTTCCTGTAAGGAACTATCTCTTTTTATTCATTACTCTACCATTTTAAAGTGCAAAGTGGTATAATTGAAAAAAGATAAGGAGGCATAGAATGGCGGCTTTGAGAGTAGTAAGAAAAAAAATTGGAGAGTTACTAATAGAGCGCGGCATCATTACGCAAAAAGAGCTTTCCAGAGTGTTAGAAGAGCAAAAGAAAAAAGGCGGCTATTTGAGTAAGCACTTGATTACCATGGGATTTGCTACTGAACTTGATATTGCTACATGTCTTTCCAATCAGTATAACTTTGCCTATCTTCCATTAAAGAACTATGAAATTCCTGAAGAAGTGCTTAATCTCATACCTCTTAAATGGGTTAAGATATATACTCTTCTTCCCGTAGATCGAGTTGGTAATAGTTTATCGGTAGCCATGGCAGATCCTTTGAATGAGGGAGTAATTCAGATGCTGAGTCAAATATGTAATTGTAAGATTGTAGTTTTTGTCAGTACATATAGCGAGTTGAATGAAGCAATAAAAAGATACTTTGGAAGTAAACTCAATGATTTAGAAAAATCTATTCTTGACCCCGAGGATCTAGAGCAAGTTAGATTAACTGTAAATCAGTTTGTTCAGACAAAAGCGTATAAAGGTAATGAGCGTAGGCAATATATAAGAATAAATAAAGAACTAGACGTTGCCTTCTATTATCGCTCTAAGGGCTTTCAAGGTAAAACCAAGGATATTAGTTATGGCGGAGTGTCTTTTATTTCAGAGGATAGGGGGCATGAAGGCGTGCAATTTCTTTCTGATGTTTTTATTCCTCTTGATACCAGTCTTTCTTGCGTAATTAATTTACAATCTGGCCAGTCACCAATTAATGCAGTAGTAAAAGTTTTAAGGGTACAGGCGATTCAGGATAAATCAGCAAAAGATTCAAAAGCGCAATCCGGGCAGAAGTATGAGATAAGTGGTATGTTTGAATTTATGAGTAGCGATGATAGAGAAGTTTTGGTATTATTTCTAAAAGAAAACATTATCCAAAAGGCAAAATAGATATAGGATGTTACAAGGCAGTGCATCTAACAACTAGAAGCTATAGAGTAGGTTTACTTTTAGAATGCAAAGTGGTATAATATGTTAAAATTAAAGGAAAGGGAAGATGAAGAAAATTGATTGTTCAGAATGCCGGAAGCAGGAGTTTTGTTGTCAGGAGGGTGTAGAGGTAGATTTGGGAGAAGCGAGAAAAATTGAATCTTTAGGGTTATCCGGAAAGTTTTATCATAAAAGGAAAGCCAAGAAGTACCCTTCAGGATATAAAGTTTCTACGAATTTCAAAGAGGAGCCCTGTTCCTTTCTTACCACTGACGGTTTATGTTCCATACACAAGATTAATTATGAGCTAAAGCCGGCCTATTGCAAAGAATTTCCTTATGAGAATGGGAAATTATCCCCTATTGCTAAGTATTTCTGTCTATTAGATAAGCGTATAAAAAAATAACCACCTGTAGTTTTAAAGGGCGGGCGTTGTAATAAGCATTCAGGAGAGTTTATAGAGATGAAGAGATCAAAGATTATGTTTTTGATTTTCTTTTTTGTATTTAGTTTTCAATCTATTTGTCATGCCGTGGAACTCTTTG
>JAHIZC010000193.1 GCA_018814745.1 Candidatus Omnitrophota bacterium | reverse complement strand
TAGAGGATAAGGTCTCGGAAGAAGAAAAAATTATAACTCTTTTAACTGATCAGCTGAGGAAAAATAACATAGAAGCAGATGAAGCTACGCTTTGCCTTCCGGGGAAGGATTTGATCATCCGCAGCTTTGAGATGCCCACTATGCCTCGTAATGAAATAGCGGGCGCGGTAAATTTTGAGGTAAGAAAGTATATACCTTTTAAAGTCGAAAACCTGAATTCAGCTTTCCAGGTTTATTCTGATAAGGCGAGCCGGACAAATTTAATTCTTTTTGTAGGCATAAAGGAAAAAACACTGAATAGCTATACCAAAATATTGCAGAAGCTGAACATCCGAATCAACTCGATAGAATATTCTGCTTTCAGTGTCTTAAGGATTTTGAAATTAAACAGGCTTAAGATAAAGGGTGTGGCTAGTGTTCTCTCGGTTGATCTTAAGAGTGAAGACGAAATTAATTTTTTAGTCCTTGATAAGAATTTTCCCGTATTTAGCCGCGATATAGTCCTTGGCGCAGCAACTGAGAACTTAAGGGGGATCCAGGAAGATTTTCAGAGCTCGGCGTTGGATAAACTAAAAGCGGAGATCCGCGTTTCGTTAGATTATTACCGAAGAAAATTCCCTGAAAAATATACCGATAAAATATTAATCATTGCGAATCAAAACGACCACGCCAGCCTTAAATCAATAACTTCAGATATCGGGGTACAGGCTGAGTTTGTCGATCTGACTAAATATGTTGACAGCTCCGTTACGGGCTATTTAAGTTTTTTAAAGGGCTACACCTCTTCTTTATCTAACACTGTAAAGACTAAAGTTTCGGTTGATCTCCTGGTAACAGCAGAAAAGAAAGAAGCGCAGGGAGAAATAACCCAGAAGGAAATCCTTGCTTTAGCGAAGGGGTTGAGACCGGATCGCAGGGTGTTCGTTTTATGTTTATTTCTGATCATCGCTACCTATGTTTTTGGGATTTATCGGGTTCTACCTTTTAAAAGAGAACTAACGAAAATGGTTAATGCCAATAATCAATTAGCCGGCGATAAGTCAGGAGCAAGCTACGAGGAAATGACTGCCTTAGATGAAAATTACAAGAAAAAACTAGATGCCTTGGATAATCTAATTAAGAATCAACTTTACCTTACCGAGATAATAAATCTTATGCCTAAGGTCATGCCGGAGGGGACCTGGCTTACATCAATCAATTATAGAAGAAATAGAGATGACAGGGTAGAGTTAATCCTTGATGGAATGACTTACTTGGGGCAGAGCGATAAAGAATTCTCCACGGTAAGTGAGTTTGTTTCACTTTTACAGGTCAATCCTGAATTTGCTAAAAATTTTACCAGAACGGCGATCAGTTCTTTAGCAAGTCAAGAATACAGAGGGAAAACCGTAACTTCCTTTAAAATATCCTCTAAGAATTATTAAAAGGGCAAAGTTTAATGGAAATAAGCGAATTAATCACTAAATACAAGGCTATTATCTTAAATATCACCATAATTTTATTGACTTTATTCATTATTAGTAAGTTAAATACAAAACAGCAGAATAAACTGAAGCTAATAAATCAAGGAATGAAATCCGAGTCTCAGAAGACCCAGCTTTTAGATAGTATAAGTAAAACAGAAAAAAAATTGACATCCTATGATAATTTTTTAGTGAGAAGAGACGAATCAGCAGTGATCAGTACGATGAGTAATTTAGCTGCAGAGTCGGGGGTACAGGTTGCTACTATCAGTCCGGATTCAGGCCAGCAATACGATGATTATATAAAACTTCCTTTTAATCTGACGCTCAAGGCTCCGGATTACCATTCTCTGGGTAGGTTTGTCAGTAAGTTAGAGAGTCACAGCGATATTTTTGTAGTGGAAAATGCTCAAATATTATCAGGGTACAATCAAGAGAGCCTGAAGATCAATTTAACAGTAAGCTATGTAGTCCTAAAAAAGTAAATGATAAGAGAAGAAGTAAATTTAATCATGGTTATTTTTATTTTTATAGCTTGCATATTCTTACTTGCTTCTATTTCTCAGGGATCGAGCCCAGAGCAAACTAAGGAGGTTCCGCAAGGTTTTATTAGACCTAAGGTAGAATATAATGCCGGAGGTTTTATAGATCCTTTTGTAAACAGGGATAAGGATAAGGAAGAGGCGGTAGTCAGGACAGGACAAGTGGAGAGGTCGTTTGCACCTGAAGTAAGGAGAGATCCTCCGAAATTAGAGCTTCAAGGTATTACCTGGGGAGGAAGGTTTCCTCAAGCGATTATCAATAGCCGTGTAGTAAAAGCAGGGGATACAATGCAGCTGGATGAAATACAGGGAACAGAGATCGGTATTATAAATATTGATAAAGATGGCATAGTTTTTTCTTTTGAAGATAGCGAATATAAAATTGCTTCTCCGGCGATGATGGCTACGTCAGATAAAGAATCTAAAGGAGGACGATAATGAAGAAAGGGCTATTTAGAGTAAACTCACTTATTTTTATATTTTTATTTTGCTTATTCTTACCTAAATTATCCGCAGATCTGAGCGCGCCTTTTCCCGACTTAGGGCCTGAAATATCCATGGATTTTAAAGATGCTGACCTGAAGGATATTTTGAAGGTTCTCTCCATTCAGTCAGGCTTGAACTTTATTGCTTCGGAAGTGGTGCAGGATAGGACAATAACCCTCTACCTGGATAAGGTGCCTTTGAATATGGCAATGGATAAATTATTTAAGGCGAATAACCTCTCTTATGAATTAGATGAAGAAGCCAAGATATTCATTGTTAAAGAGTGGGGGAAGCTTGCAGTTGAAACTATAACTCGTGTTTTCTTCCTTAAATATGCCAGCGTGTCAAGTTCTTCTCTAAAATCAGAGATGTCAAAGTCGCTTGGTGGTGATGAGATGGTGGTATCGGTTACTGGCGGTGAGAGTCAGCAGGAGGAAGGGGGTAAGTGGGCTTCAGAGCAAGATGTGGGCTTAACCAAGGCAGTAAAAAATTTACTCACTGAGCATGGTTCGGTGATTGAAGATTATAGGACCAATAGCCTGATTGTTACTGATACACCGAGAAATATGAAAGTCATTGCTAGTATTATTGCATCTTTAGATGTGTCGATACCGCAGGTATTATTAGAAGTTGAAATTCTCGATGTAAGTAAGGGTGTTGTAGATGATATGGGCATAGAGTGGAGTAATCCTTTTGCCAGCTTAAATGTGGTTGGTCAAAGATTGACTACTTTTCCTTTTGGCGGCAGCGGAACCTCAGGTTTTGGGAAAACAGGCACTGATGATGCTCTCAATGAGGCATGGGGGGCGAATCACTTTGCCCCAAGCGTGCTTACGGTTTTAGGCCAGACTCTAAATTTAGATCTTTTAAGGACTCATTCTGATACAAAAATTTTAGCCAGGCCAAGAATTCTTACTTTAAACAATGAGACCGCTGAAATAAAAGTTGTAACAGATGAAGCAGTTAATATATCAACTATACAGTCTGCCACCGGTGAATTAAGCACTGAAACTGCGGAGACAGCTGAGCGGGTTGAGACCGGCGTTAGTTTAAGGGTAACTCCTCAAGTCAATATTGAAACCGGAGAGATTACTATGTTTGTTCTTCCTATGGTAAAAGATACCTCCACCAGTAGTTTAGATTCCTCTATTAAAGATCCTGAAGAACGTTCAGCAAAGACAACCGTGCGGGTCAGGGATGGCGAGACGGTAGTGATCGGAGGTTTGATCCGCCACAGTAAGAGTGAAACGATTGTTAAAGTACCGGTGTTAGGGGACATACCTTTCTTAGGAGCTTTATTCAGGCATAGGAATAAAGATAAAGATGAAGATCGGGAATTATTAGTCTTCATCACTCCTCATATTGTCAAGGAGGAGATTAAGGAGATCGCTGGATTGAAGAAAGGATCACTGCCGGAGAGGGAGCAGGATACTGTCGGCGGTACCAGGCGCGAATTAGCCATTGGTTCTGTATTAAATCAGTATGAGAAAAAGAAGAGATAATGACTAAAGATAAATACTTAAGATTAGGGGAACTTTTGATCAAAGAGGGGATTATCAATGCCCAGCAGTTGGAGAAGGCAATAAGCGTTCAACGACAGGATGGCGGGCGTCTTGGTGAAGTATTGATCAATCTGGGTATAATTAAAGAAGATGATATGGTTTCAGTATTAGCCAAACAGCTTAATATTCCCTATTTTTCTTTAGGTACGGGCTTGCTTAAACCGGCAGCAGATCAAGACCTACAGCAGCTTATTCCTCAGGATTTTGCGATCAAGTATGTAGTGCTCCCTTTGTCAAGAACCTTAAGATCAATAACCGTGGCTGTTAGCGATCCGCTAGATCTTATGCTGATAGATAACTTAAGAAAATTGACCAACTGTGAGATCAACCCGGTAATAGCGACAAGGCCTGATATTAGCAAGGCGATCGAACAATTCTATGGTAAATCAGCGATGTTTAAAAACGCAATAGATGCAAGTTATGATCTTACGTCTGAAGAGATGCCGGATTCAATAATAACGAGCTCGGATTCGGATGAGGAGCTGAGTTTAGATAAGTTGATTGCTAGAGCTGAGGAGGCGCCGGTAGTTAAATTAGTGGATTTGATTATCCGTCAGGCGATCGATGAACTGGCTTCTGATATACATATTGAGCCTTTTAAGGAGAGGATTTCTTTAAGGTACCGTATCGACGGAAAACTCTATGAAATACCTCCGCCTTCAAAACATTTAATTCTAGCGATCATATCACGCATAAAGATATTAGCTAAATTAGATATAGCCGAAAAACGCCTGCCGCAGGACGGTGCGTTTTTAGTGAAGATCGGACAGCTTCCCGTAGATATAAGAGTTTCTTCAGTACCTACTATTTACGGAGAAAAATTAGTTTTAAGACTGCTTGATAGGAGTAAGGTGATCCTGGATATGAACCAGTTAGGGTTTGATTCTAATCAGCTTGAGCTTATGCGCAGTACGATAAAGTCACCTCACGGACTGGTATTTTTAACCGGTCCAACCGGCAGCGGGAAGACAACCACCCTCTATGCAATATTAAACGAAATAAAGGATCCCAGTAAAAATATCATTACTATTGAAGATCCGGTGGAGTATAAATTGGACGGGGTAAATCAGGTTCAGATCAAACCGGAGATAGGCCTTACATTTTCGGCGGCACTGCGTAGTTTCTTAAGGCAGGATCCAGATGTAATGTTAGTCGGTGAGGTCAGGGATCTGGAAACCGCGCAGATTTGCTCCCGGGCTGCTTTAACCGGGCACCTGGTATTAAGTACTTTGCATACTAACGATGCAGCTTCAGCAGTAAACCGGCTGATCGACATCG
>JAHIZC010000192.1 GCA_018814745.1 Candidatus Omnitrophota bacterium | reverse complement strand
CCGGCTGGTCATTTACATAATCAATAGCTACGAATCTTCTCTCCTTGCCTTTTTCACCAGAAGTAACAGCAATCTCAGTGGTAAAAAATTCCATATTGGTTATACGGGCAATCTCTGAGCTAATTCTTGCTAAAGGAAGCAGCTTATAATTATACATCTCTCTTAAAGTAAGGTGGCCATACCAGCCTGTTTCAGTGTTCCACCAACAAGGGATAATTTCGCCAAATAAAAAATATATCCTAAACCAAGCTTCCTTATCCCCAAAGAACATCGGTTTAATCTTCTCTTGTAGCAAGAAGTTATCGCCTCTGTTAAAATGCCTTGCCCTAGCTATCTGAACTATAGAGCCGCTGGCATCTTTCACCACTCCCTTCTGGCCGAATCCTGAAGCAGGTTTTATGATAAATGGTTTACCCAAACGCTTCAACTCATCTTTTTCCAGGGTAAAATTATTCGGCTCCCAGTTTCTTACTACTACTGTATAGGGTACGGGGATATTCGCCTTTAATAGATCATAATGGGTTATTGCTTTATTTGAGGCCTCTCTTGCATCATCGGGATCGCAAACAACATAGCCTTCCGCATCCTTAACCGCATAACATAACCTGACAAAAGGATCCTTTGGTATATAATAATCTGCTGCCGCATCTAAGAGGAATTTGATCTTGACCTTCCCGCGTTCTAGGTTTTTTATAGTGCCTAAGACGTTCTCGGAGTCAATGAGGATAAACCTAAGGCCTCTTAAAGAACATTCTTTCTTCAGCCATCCCAAAAACTTCTCGTCCAGGTTGTCATCCCAGGCAATACCGAAATCAAACTCTTTCATATCGCAATTACCTCTTTCGTATTCTGTAACACTCCGCTAAGTTTATAGCGAGTGAACGCGCTTTTAAGGATTGAGAGAATGAGCTGTTCATAGGAAATACCCAGCAACTTTTCCATGATTACTAAATCCGAGGATATTGGGGAGAGTCCCGGCAGGGGGTTTATTTCCAGTAGATAGATTCTGTTATCCTGCGAGAGGCGAAAATCAATCCTAGCAAAATCACGGCAGCCAAATTCCACAAATGCCGATTTTGCATATTGCCTAAATTGACGCTTTAATGCCTCGGGTATTTCCGGAGGAGATATATATTCTGCTTCGTTTTCCCAATTACGTTTTACTTCCAGGGAATACAAGAAGTCACAGCCGGCTTTAGCCTTATTTCTTATCTCCATAATCCCCAGAATCGAAGGGTTTTGATTTCCGATTATACCAACTGTAAATTCTCTCCCTTTGATATACTCTTCAACAATCAAAGGTTGGTCAGGATACTTCTCAAAAAGCGATACCAGATTCTTCTCTAGTGACAACTTATCATATACCAGTGAGCGATTATATATTCCTTTACTCGAACCTTCCCATGCCGGTTTGCTTATCAAAGGAAACTCCAGCCCATCACCGATATTCTCGAGGCCCCTCATACTATCAACTATGACGTAGCGCGGAGTAGGAATGCGGGCATAGTGAGCAATTTTCTTTGTCATAATTTTATCTAATGTTAAAGATAAAGTTAAAACATCGGATCCGGAATACGGTATATTCAACATCTCAAGGATACAAGGAATATGCGCCTCTCTATTCCTGCCGCGGTATCCTTCCGTAATATTAAATACGAAATCCGGTTTTTTTTCTTTGATCCTTTCTACAATATCTAGACCCCCGCCAAGCTTCGACACCTCAAAACCATTATCCTCAAGAACCCGGGATATCGCTTCAATTGTTTGCGGCGCATCGAACTCCTCCACATATTCGCCGTCTAAAGCCTCAAGATGCAAATACTCGCTCTTTAAATCGTATGCTATGCCTATTCTCACCTTCTTATCTCCTTTTTAAAAATTAGAATTCTAATCTTGATTTCTTTCTAATAATCTTTTAGCCAAATAAAAAATTTTATTGTCTAAATTTCTGATAATTTTGCGGTGCTCTGATATCTGAAAATCATGATTTATTCTTAAAAGCAAGCTTTCTTTATATCCGCAGTAGCTCGATAGGACTCCCAGCCAAAACATAAAATTTGATTTCGGATCGCTATTTTCAATTAAAGAAATAAAAAGATTTTCTAGATTATAATTCATGAAGTAGCTAACCTGCCTAAACCATCTGAAAGTTGCATAAAGATACCCCAGCTCCCAAGAATAATTTAAATTTTGCGAAAAATAATCAAAATCGGCGGTGAAAGCCTGGAGTTCATCTGCGCAATTAACTACCCTCAGGTTCCATATATGAGGGTCTTCAATACCGCAGCCATAGACAAAATAAATTTTTGAATTTATTAGCACCGGTAAGATCGCTTTTATTTTCGGGAGCAAATCCAGAACTTCCGATATTTCTAAAACGTCGTTTATTATAGAAGGAATAATCAGCCTTTTATGTGATCTTTTAATAGAATTGAGTTCTTTAAGGTAGTGCGATATGGCAATAAAGCTATCGGTAATCGTATCGGGATTCTCCAGGATATAGTGAGATAATGACTCTCCGATATAGTTACAGACTATAGTTTTATTTTGAGGGAATAATTTTATTGCCCTTGGCGAGAACTGTTCTTTTTTCTTAAGTAAAATTAAGGTTTTGGCAAGCTCAAGATAACTTTCTTTGGTTGCGCAAGTTGTTGAAACGCAGCGGTTAGAGTCTTTATCAGAAATTAAACAAACTAATTTTGTACCCCACCTATTTTCGTTATTTAAGACTTTTTCAAGCCTATAACCGTATTGCTCTAAGATAAAATCTAATTTTAAAGAAGAGGATGGTAAGGTATGCATCTCTTACACCGGAGAAATCTCAAAAATAGAACTGATTATTTTTAATATTCTCCTTCGGGCTGCTGAGGAATATTCTCTAGCTGCTCTTCTAAATTTTCTTCCGGCATTAATTCAATTTCTGAAGCTACTTCTTCTACGGGAACTTCCACGAGAGTTATACTTTTTACCAGATAATTGCCTTCAGCAGATAGATATTCAATAGTTACAGTGTCTCCGACCACGATATCCTCAAGCGAATCTACATTATTGATTTCAGACTCTTCATCTAGTGCATAAGTAACATCCGCTTCCTCTGCACTGTCATAATTGTATTCTTTCACTACAATTGTTTCCGGCAAGACGCTAACTACTACCCCGGAAGAAAAATCAGGCTCCAACTGCTCCTGGGCTAATGATGAACCAGAAACAAAGCAAACACCCAGTAAAAATATTACTGCCAAAACAGCTATTACTTTTGTTCTCATTACTCCTCCTCCTTTTTTACGGTTTAGGCTGTCACGAAACTCGTGCCAGCCTATGATTACAGAGATTTTTAATAAGATTACAGAGATTATCTCGTCGATAAATAATCGCCGTAATCTGTATTTTTAATCGCTGTAATCAAGGGCGGCACTTTTGTGACGCCCTAT
>JAHIZC010000191.1 GCA_018814745.1 Candidatus Omnitrophota bacterium | reverse complement strand
GAAACATACCCAAATGCCTGCTAAAAGACAGAAACTGGGTTTGTTTTCCTCAAATATTATAAAATTTAAAGAAACTATATATCTCCCTCTAACTTTTTAATATACCTTAAAATATATATAAAGGCAAGAAAAAACCATTTGAGGACTAAATTTTAACTTCTGAGCATATAATTCTTCCACTTCTCTTCTAAATCCTTAAGATCTCTGAAACGATATACGCTCTCAAGGGCTGCGAGCCACTGTTTTCCGTCGCGTACTTGCCGGCTGAATTCAAAGAATTGATCCCCGCCGTATTGCTCAAGCAGAAAGACTATTAATGATGCTGCCTGAGAATAAAAAATCTGCGGAGAAATCGGCAGAGATCCTTTGATCTTCGAGAATTTCTCCAGATCAACGTGTGCGCCCTCTTTGATTAAGTTGTGCGCCGTAATTATCCGCGCCTTTAAAATACTCTTCTCCTGTGAACAGGCGACTCCTTCATCTATCCATAAAGGCAAAGTGCGGTTTTCACCGATAAATTCTCGAAATATAATATGGGCCATCTCATGCGGGAGCATCGAATCAAAGAATCCCTCTTGGCCGATATACGTCTTTATCGTACGGCTGGGCACGTGCACCGATCCCCCTGACCATCCTTCACGCTGGAAATCCGGGTTATAGTGATCAGCATCTTTATAGAGAAATATCTTTGCCCGATTATCCCAAGTCCAGAAATCAAATCTACGATATCCTAAATCATCTAGGATGCTGTTGTAATATCTCTCTGCTGTATTGCTAAGTTTTTGTATGTAACTATTCTCTGCCTCTTGATAGTAGATAATGAAGTGCTGAGATTTTTTTGTGTTCCAAAGCTCAGTGGTTACCTCAGGCTTGGCAGAACAAGCCTTGGGCATACACAGAGCACATAAAAAAAAGAGAACTAATGTTTTTCTTGTCACATTCATTCTCAATACCTCTTGGGGGGGGCACCTCCGCCTGCGGCGGACAGGCTTCCTCACGCCTCAGAGGACGCCTCTCGATTGGGTTAGAGGACGGCCCTATCTTTTCTTCTCCTTTAAAAATTATCTTATCATACAAAACAAAAATTTACAGTATTTATTTAATTTATTTCTGGGCGGGAAAATTTCATCGCGATAGGGTTAGTTTTATTGGTTTTTATTATTATGCCGGCTATTATGGATGTTTTTGAATAAAGGCAGGCAGGATAAAGTTATTACTAATATTATTAAAAGAATAACTAAAATATCCTTCAAAATAACTCCTTAGCAAGGTATCATTCTAATAATTTCTGGGATAACCGATGCAATTCTGGATTAGCTAAAGCCAAAACTTTCTTTTTAACCACTCTTGAAAAATATTCTTTCTCAGTCTTAGTTAGCTTATCTCGCTTAAGTTTCTTTAAAAATAATTCTTTCTGCTTCGGAGAAAAAACTTGTGATAATGAATATTCGAGGCTAAGTTCATCTTTTACTGAAAGCAAATCATTTAATTTTTTCTGGGCTTGGTTAAAGTAGTTGTTGAATACAGTCTTTAATCGCTGAGCAGACATTTCGCTGCCTGCAACATTAAGCTCTCTATCAGATTTAAGTTTCTCCAAGAATGCTCTGGCCTCTCTTTTTCTAGCTACAGAAAGGGAATTATAGAATTTATCAGCCCAAGGAAATTTTAGATTAAAGAATTTATAAAGTGCAAGCGACACGGCCATAAGCGACGCTAAATAAGATTTGTCAAAAGGCTTTTTTAGATACCGCTTAACTTTCTCATAGTTAAATAATCCCTTCTCTGCGCTGTTTACTAATACCACCGGAAACCCTTCCCAAAGACGAAGATCCCTGGATTTTACCATATCCGCCAAGGTTAAATTGGCGTTTTGACTTTCTTCAAGGTCAAAAAGCGGAAAACCTAACGCATTAACTCTTTTTAGAAGATCGCTATTTTTCATTGGCCAGTCCTTCTTTCTTTAGAATCTTTAAGAAATGCTCAAAATTCTTATTCACTTTATCTTCTGAAATATCAAAAGATGCTGTTTCTTTAAAACGCTTCTCTAGCTGCTTAAAATCTATGTCTTTCTCTTTATCCCTTACTAAAACAAG
>JAHIZC010000190.1 GCA_018814745.1 Candidatus Omnitrophota bacterium | reverse complement strand
TTATTTTAGTTGACTTTGTAGGAGTCAATATACATAACGAATCTTTAAACATCCCGACACAGGCATTCCTAACATGCTGCTTCTCTGAACCGGCTAAAGGATGGCTTCCGATATAATGAGGGAATAGTTTCTCAAGGCGACTGACGATCGCTTTCTTTGTGCTCCCTACATCAGTAACAATACAATCTTTTTTAACCAGCTTGGAAACTGGGAGTGCAAAATCAATGATTGTCTCTACCGGGGTAGCGAAGATTAAGAGGTCAGCATCCTTGACAATCCCCAGCGACTGAGAGCCTTTATCAATCGCGCCCATTTTTTTTGCCAGCAATAAATTCTTTTTTCTGCGGCTTACTCCTACTACTTCCTTCGCCAGCCTTTTTTTCTTAATGATCATCGCCATGGAGCCGCCGATTAATCCAACTCCCACTATGGCAGCCTTATTAAACTTTTTCATTAACTTATGTCCTCACTTAAATTGTCCTTCCTACAGATTTGGCTATTGATTTTAAATCTTTCATCATCGCCGAGAAATTAGCAGGCAATAACGATTGTGCTCCGTCGGATACAGCATCTTCCGGACTAATATGCACTTCAATCAGCAGGCCGTCAGCTCCGGCAGCAACTGCTGCCCTGGAAAGCGAAGGCACCAGCTCCCACTTGCCGGCTGCGTGTGAAGGGTCAACTACTATAGGTAAATGTGATAGCCCCTTAACACAGGGAACCGCACTGATATCCAGGGTATTGCGCGTCTGATCCTCAAATGTCCTGATTCCCCGCTCGCACAATATCACATTAAAATTCCCTTCTGACAAAATATACTCCGCGGACATAAATAAATCTTTAACCGTAGAGGACATCCCCCGTTTTAATAAAACCGGTTTCTTAGTCTGCCCCACTTCTCTGAGCAGATTAAAATTCTGCATATTCCGGCAGCCGATCTGCAAAACATCTACGTAACTGGCAACTAATTCCACATCCCTGGTATCCATTACTTCACTGATAGTAACCAATCCGAATTTATCACCGACATTCTTTAAATATCTTAAGGCTTCTTCTCCTAATCCTTGAAAACTATAGGGAGAAGTACGCGGTTTAAATGCTCCTCCGCGTAGTACGGTTGCGCCCGCCTGCTTTACTTCTGCGGCAGTTTTCTCTAACATCTCTAAATTTTCAACCGTGCAGGGGCCTGCCATGATAACCACCTGTTTGCCGCCGATCTTGACACCTTTTCCCAGATCAATAATCGAATCCTCGGGCTTAAAAGTTCGCGAGACAAGCTTGTAGGGTGCCAAAACCGGCATTACCTTCTCAACGCCGGCAAAGGCTTCAAGCGGAGTAACCCGTAATACGTCTTCCGGCCCGATCACTCCGATAATCGTCCGCTCTTCTCCTTTTGAAATATGAGGTTTAAGCCCGAGCTTCCCTACCTTTTCGACGATATGGTCTATTTGCTCCTGTGTCGCATTCGGCTTTAAGACTATGATCATAAAGGCCTCCAATAATCTTTAAATTACAATACCTTTTTTAGCACCTTAATGAATCTCTCGTTTTCTTTTCGTTTCCCGACGGTTACGCGGATATAATTCTTCAGTCCGTATTGCTCCATATCCCTAACAATCACTCCTGACTTTAACATATCATTAAATACGCTCACTCCTTCTCGGCCGACATCAATCAAAATAAAATTAGAAACGCTGGGCAGATAGATTAACCCTAATTTTCTAAACGCAGCGTATAAATACCGCTTCCCCTGCAAAATTAACTTTCTTGATCTTTGTAAAAATTTTTTATCATCTAAAGCTGCTATTGCCCCTATTTGGGCTAATGAATTTACATTAAAGGGCTGCCTGGCCTTCTCCATAGAAGAGATTATCTCCTGATTGGCTATAGCGTAACCGACCCTTAATCCCGCAAGGCCATAGCTCTTAGAGAAAGTTTTTAAGATTATGACATTTTTGTTTTTTATGTATTTTAGGCTATTCGGAAAATCATTAACATCAATAAAAGCATCATATGCCTCATCAAGCACTAACACTAGATCAGCTGGAAGATCCTTGATAAAATCTTCAAGCTCGTACTTTGTGACGTAGGTACCGGTCGGATTATTAGGGTTGGCGATAAAAATTACCTTTGTTTTTTTATCAATATTTCTTCTGATCGCCTCTAAATCATACTTAAAGTATTTTAAAGGTATTTTCTTTACCTTCCTGCCGATGGTCTTAGCGATGATCTCATACTCCAAGAAAGTAACATCAGCGGTGACTACATTTTCATCCTCCTCGACAAAAGTTTTAATAATGATCTCGATCAGTTCATCCGAACCATTACCCAATATAATATTCTCTGGTTTTACCCACAGCCGGCCGGCTAATTTTCTCTTTAGATAAAACCCGTCTGAATCAGGATAGCGATTGATTGATTTAAGGCCCTTTATAATTGCGATCCTTGCCTTAGCTGATGAACCAAGAGGGTTCTCGTTGGAAGCAAGCTTAATTACTTTTTTAAGGCGCAGCTGCCTCTTTATTTCTTCTATTGGCCTGCCAGCCACATAGGGCTTTATATTCAATATATTTTTTCTGGTGATTTCTTTCATCAGTGAATCACTCTCCGATAGGATAGGATCCTAATACCTTCAAGAACTTACATTTATGCTCAAGCACTTTCAACGCCTTTTTGATTCCCGGGTTTTGATGATGCCCTTCTAGATCGACAAAGAAGTAATAATCCCAGGCCTTCTTTTTTGAAGGCCTAGATTCTATCTTAGTAAGATTGATTTTATAATTTTTGAAAGCGGAGAGCATATCATATAGCGCTCCTACTTTATCCTTAATAGAAAATAAAATCGAGGTTCGATCATCGCCCGTCTGCTCGACTTCTGTCCTGCCGATCACAAGAAACCTCGTAATATTATACGGGGAATCTTCAATATCAGCGGCGATTACATTTAATTTATAAACCTTAGCAGCCAATAATGAAGCGATAGCAGCACTATTCTTCTCTTTATTCGCTAATTGCGCGGCACGTGTAGTGCTGGATACTTCTATTTTTTCAGCATAAGGCAAGTTGGCCTGAAGCCAGATCTGACACTGTCCGAAGACTTGAGGATTAGAATATATCCTCTTGATCTTACTCTTAGGGCAATTCGCCATTAGGTTATGAGAGACATCGAGAATTATCTGAGCGCAGATCTTCAGGTCTGAATCGACAAACATATCCAAGGTATGACTCACGGCTCCCTCGATGGAATTCTCAATCGGGACTACCCCATAATCTGCGGCGTTTCTTTCTACCTCTAGAAAGACATCGCTAATGTTATTACAAGCAACATATTCTATCTGCGAACCAAACCGTTTTAAGGCAGCTAAATGAGTGAACGTAGCCTCAGGCCCTAAGAAAGCTATCTTTAAGGGTTTCTCTAAGGCAAGGCTGGCAGACATCACTTCACGGTAGATCGATTCCAGCCCCTTTTTATTCAATGGCCCCTTATTGATATCGCTGATCTTCTTTAAAACCGCTCTTTCACGGCCGGGAGAATAAATACTTGCTCCGCTTTTATTCTTTACCTTAGCAATATTCACTGTAGTCTGAGCACGCAGATTAAGCAGATTGATTATTTTCTTGTCAAGAATATCAATTTTCTTGCGTAGGGTTTTCAGGTTCATTTGATACCTCCGTTAATTCTCGGTTTTCTGACTCCGAGTTTTCAATATTTTTTCCCTCTGCTAAAGTTTTAAAATCTTCCACTTTAGGCAGCTCTTCTAATGAATTTAATCCGAAGTATTCCAGAAATTGCCTGGTGGTACCAAAAACATAAGGAGAGCCGGGTGCCTTCTTCCTCCCGCTAATGCGTATCAGGGATTTATCCACGAGATTTTTCATCACCCCGTCTACATTGACATTTCTCAAGAATTCAATCTCCAATTTTGTCACCGGCTGCTTATAGGCGATAATCGCCAGTGTCTCCAGAGCCGGTTTTGAAAGCTTTTCGGTGTTATGCCGTTTAAAAAATTTCTTTAAAAATGGGGCATAATCAGTCGAGGTCTCCATGCGGAAACCGCCTGCGACCTCAGCAATGCGCACTCCGCGATGCAACTGAACGTATTCAGATTTTAGCTCTTCGATTTTTTTGCGGATCTCGGTTGTCGGCAGATCATTTAAAGCAATCCGGATCTGTTCCAGGGTCAGAGGTTTTTCACTGACAAAAAGCAATGCTTCGATTACGGATTTAGCGTTATCTTCTGCCATATCTTTAGCCTACTTTCTTCTGCTTGTAAACAACATTTAATAGAGCTTCTGTAGTCTCTACACCAGGAAATGACTCCAAGGCTTTCTTGATCATTACCGAGGCCTCGGACTTCTTATATTCTAACTGCATCAATACGCTTAATGCCTCTTGGGCTATATCGCTTCTCTTTGAGTCTAACTTTCTTCGCCCGGCATCCTGGATAAGGCCAAACTTACCGACTTTATTTTGCAGCTTAGCTACTATCTCTCTTGCTCTTTGCTCTCCGATACCAGGCAGAGATTTTAAAAAACTGACATCCTGATCATCGATTGCTTTAGCGATCTCAGATATAGGCTTATTCAGTGCCTTAACTGCCGCCCGGGGCCCGATGCCGGAAACCGTGATAAATACCTCAAAAAAATCCCTTTCTACAGCGTTGAGAAAACCGATTAACACCGGCACACTCTTTGAAGGTTCAACCTGATAATAATGATAGGTGATCAAGCTAATCAGATCATTCTTATTAATATTTTCATCCAAACGCTGCATAACGGTTGGAGGGATTAAAACTTCGTAACAAATATTCCCTATATCCAAAACCAGATAGTTTGAATTTCTCTCGATTATTTTACCTGTAATCCTTGAGATCATATTTTAGCTTTGATGATGTAACTGTGCGCGATAGCTAATGCCAAGGCATCAGTGACATCGGTATATTTTGGCAGTTTAGTTAGTCCGATCGTGCTAGCCACCATCCTCTGCACTTGATACTTAGAGGCATGGCCTTTACCTACAATTGCTTTTTTTACCCTTGTAGCAGCATATTCGACCAGAGGAATATCCTCTCTGGCACAGGCAAGGCAAATTACTCCCCGCGCCTGACCCAAAATAAATGCGGTCATCGGATGCCGATAATGCGCATACAATTTTTCTAATATCATCACATCCGGATCAGTATCAGATATCAGCTTGCTTACTGCCTTATAAATCCTGTTTAATCTTTTAGTCAGTATTTCACCGGCGGTAGTGGTAACTATGCCCGCTTCTAACAAGTTGATTGAATTCCTATTTGTTTCGATAACCCCATAACCTGTAACCGTTAAAGCAGGATCAATCCCTAATATCCGCATTTTCATTTATTCTGAAGCTACCTGCTCCAAGATCTCATCTGGTATATCAAAGTTTGCGTAGACCTGCTGTACGTCATCATGCTCTTCTAGTGCCTCAATCAGCCCTAAAAGCTGTTTGGCATTATTTGCCATAACTTTAATCGAGGAAGAAGGGATCATCGTCACTTCCGCAGTCTGGCATGTTATATTCTTCTCTTGAACAGCCTCTTTTACCTTCTCAAAATCTCCGATTGCAGTAATGATCTCGTAATTTTTTTCATCGGATTTAAAATCTTCTGCTCCAGCATCTAAAACGATCGACATCAGCTCCTCTTCTCCGATCTGGCCCTTATCAATCAAGAGATATCCTTTTTTAGTAAACATCCAGCTCACAGAACCGCTGCCGGCCATATTACCGCCTTTTTTAGACATAATATTACGCAGTTCTGCGGTAGTACGGTTCTTATTATCGGTTAAAGCCTCGATAAAAATTGCCACACCCGCAGGGCCGTAGGCTTCATAGGCAACATTCTCGTAAGTAATACCCGGCAACTCCCCGGTTCCGCGCTTGATCGCTGTCTTGACATTATCAGAGGGCATATTCGCCTCTTTTGCCTTAGCTACCACCGCACGCAATCTGGAATTGGTATCTGAATTACCCCCGCCTTCGCGGGCAGCAACCGTAATCTCCTTGATCAGTTTCGTATAGACCGCTCCTTTTTTTGCGTCGGCTGCGTTCTTTCTTGATTTATTTGTTTTCCATTTCGAATGACCTGACATTTCCTCTCCTCCTCTGATTATTATTGTAATAAAACAGGATAGGTAAAATAAGCCGGGTTCTGTTTTGATGCGATTATCCGCATCTTAGTGATCATTTCTCTAATCCACCTGATTGCTCTGGTGTCTTTTGCAGTCAACCCTCCCGTCCATCCTCAAAAAACTCTTGAGGCTTTCGAGCGGATAACTCTTATCTTGCTATATAGCAAGATGGACGGGACTATTTGACCTTGCTCCGCGTAGAGATTACCTCGTTTCACCCTCTCCGCCTCTGGCGGAGAGACTCGTCTCTGTGGCTCTCCCTCGCGTCTCACTTTTTTACAAGCTTGCCGCTCGGGATCCCGAGGCATCGGCTCTTTCGAGTCTATGCCGAAGGATTATCCGCCCCACACCCAGCTAACTGGGTGTGGGGGATGGGCATTACCCACTACGCTATCCTCCGGAGCCCGGACTTTCCTCCCCCCGTATGAGGGGCAACCACCTTCTACCTATCCTGCCAATACATTCGTATCCGATAACTTAATTATGCATATACTCAGTATTGGCACTGAGAGCGGACTATAATTCTTTGTCCGCCTCCGCCGAATGTGCCAAAGAACTATTTTCTAAGTTGTCCTTTAACCGCTTTAGTCGCCAACTTATCAGCTCCGCGATTATCGCCGCGGGAAATATTATTTATTACAACACTCTTAAAACCCGAAAGCAGATGCCTAGCTTGAT
>JAHIZC010000189.1 GCA_018814745.1 Candidatus Omnitrophota bacterium | reverse complement strand
TTCTCCAGGTAATTAACACCTTGAATTATGATCGCCAGGGGATTTTTTACCTCATGGGCTACTCCGCTTGCCAGAGTACCCACCGCACTTAGTTTTTCGGCCTGAATCAGTTGGAGTTGAGTGTTTCTAAGCTTATCATAAGCATACTCTAGGGACAGTTTTGCCTTATTGCGTTCAATGATGCCTGCCAGAGTGTTACCAACCATAGATAAAAATTCTTCCTCCTTTTTTGCTCTGATATGGCCCTCTTTAACATATAAGTTGACTACTCCGAGTACTTTTTTATTAGAAGATATAATCGGAGTACAGAAATGTCCGTGAGCTGCTATGCCATCAAAAGTATGCTCGTGATCTTTATCAATATGCTCCCTGAATATAATCTTACCTGACAATGCCGCCTTCCCGCAAAGACACCTGCCAAAAGGAAGACGGGCACACATTGTTAATAGTTCATCTGCTAATCCTCGATCAGCTTTCATCACCAGCGTTCGCGGGTCATCTTCTACCAGAAAAATTGACCCCTTCGATTCAAAAGTAAGCCAGGGGATGGAAACTATAATATCCAGTGCTTTATTGAGCAGCTCTTCAATCGGAATATCCTGCAAGGAGAGATTGAGTAGCAGGTTTATTGCGCTTTGGATATCGCTACTCTGCCTTATTTCTTCTGCAGAAGCCTTATACTTCTCAACAAGGTCCCATATCAGCTTGGCACTATGGCCGCCCACAACTTCAACTCCGGCAGGCTTAAGCTTAATTAAGTCATCCTGAATTTTCTCGCTACCGGTAACATTAATAATCTCATCTAGGCTATCCCCTTTTAGGAATTCTTTATAATCGCTATTTACGGAAATCCCATAGCTCTTGGCAAGCTCTATGCCTGCAGCACTCAAGTTAATATCTACAATACCCACGATATTAATAGCCTGATCATCGTGGAATAACTCTACGAGAGCCCTTCCGCCTTCACCGGCACCAACAATGAGTATATTTATCTTTTTCTCTGCCATCCCCTTCCTCTTCTATAACTTTATTCATTATACCTCTCTAAAAAAAACCCTAAATAAAAAAAGCCATCCCCTATTTTCTAAATCTCAAAAAGAATTCCTTGATCTCTTCTGCGATCGGCTTCTTTTGTTTAAGTACGATCCGCTGACTGGTTTCCTGAGGCAGTTTATCGTAGAAATCCTTGACCTTATTATAGTCCTCTTTAGGAAGCCGCTTGCGTATGTAGCGTACTTTTTCAATGATAGCAACCTGATCCTTTTCTCTTTTATACTGTCTTTTAAAGTTTAAGAATCCTATATCAAGGCTCAAATCTTTCGGCAAATGGGATACGCGGAATCCCTCAGGAACTTTATATTCTATTGTCATATCTGTTAAACTATTAAACGCATAAAAGATGTCATTCTCTCTTTCTTTTCTTGTAAATTCGCTTCCCCTCTCAAATCCGCCTCTATCTATGATGATCATACCGTCAGTAATCGGGAAGCAATCCCCTTTTTTAAACTTTATATAAGTCGAAATCGGCCCGTATTTTTCCTCTAAGTGCAACATAGAACTCTCAAGCACCTCCCCGCCGGAAGTAATTGATGCGTCAATCATATGTAAAAACTTCTCTCTATCTTCTTCACTCATATTCTCAAACATCTTCCTCGTCCTTATGGAAAGGTCCAGGTCCCACTGGTTCGTCATTTCCTGTAGACAGGAACCATCCGCATTTATATTCGAGATCAGCTCACCCTTAATATGGTATCTCCCCTCATCGAAAATAGGAAACCGGCCGAATCTTCCTCCGTCATCAGTAATAATAAAGGTGTATGCGCCCTGATAACCCATAGGGAACTCGCCGATATCAAAACCGTCTAAGAGCGGATCAATATAAAGCTCACCCACTCCCAAATCCTCAACTAGAAGCAAAACATGGTCAAAGAGTGAAGGCATCGGAGGGTCATACTGAGGATCGGTTATGGAAAATTCATCATTAAAAAGAGCCATCGATGACTTTATACCGATAACTTTTAACATCGCCATGCATAAAAGAGAAATATCCTTGCAGTCTCCGTATTTATTCCCAAATACTTCAGTTGTAGGATGTGGTTCAAGCGCGTTGTCTCCGAATGACATCGAAACATATCTAAAGTTATCCTGAAGATACTCCAGAACCGCTCTCACCTTATCTCGATCACCTTCCAGGCCTTTTATTGCCTCCCTCGCTGCCTGCTCTATCTCACTGCTTATCTTGAGATTCTTCTTTATCAGGGAATAATACCAATCCGATATATCGCTCCAGTTCTTAATTGAGGAGAACTCCACAGCGTCTTCCACGGAATCAAGATCAGGCGGCGGCAGGAAATCCTCATCCTCTTTATAATCGTCTATCTCCTTTAAGTGCCAGGAATAAGTTATCTTAGAGCCATTCTCCGTTATCAGGGGCTTATGTTTAAGATTAAACTCTTTATACTGAATATTGAATTTCTTCGGTACGGTAACCCTATAATTTGTCTCTTCTGTAGGCAGCGAAAAGGCAAGATTTAAAGCATACCAGAACGCGTTTTTTATCAACGAGCGTTTAGATATGATCGTCGCCTCATACTCCAGAACCGAGCCTATGTTCACCTGAGGCAAAGTAATTACCTTTAACCTGGCATCAGAATACATATGATAACTTTCATAAACGCTGAAATCCTGGATCTTGGAATACCTGTATTTCTTGCCGTCCGGCGTAATAGTATAGGCCTTGATACCCTTTACTGTCTGCCTGCCTTTCTCATAAGAAATGGGTATCTCCCCTAATTCCTTTGCCTGCTCTTTAATTATTTTTAGCTTCTTATGGATCTTTGTTGTATACGACCAATCTTCCTTTAGCTCCACATCCACATCATAGAGAAGATATATCGCCTGCTTATCCTTATGCCTATCTTCAAAGCTTAACTCTTTCTGCTCTTCTTCTGCACAAACCCAACCGAATAACAATACCCCCGCAACAACTATAACTACCGCTCTAATCAACCTCATCATTCTCCCTTACAAAGCTGCTATGAGAATTCATATTAAACCTAATATTTAGATGAATTACCCCACTTCCTTTATCGCCTTATTATATTTACAGAAGTCGCAATCCAAACCATGATCAGGAATCTTAGGACTGATCAGGCATTTATGCATCTCGATAATCTTAGCCTCAATCCAGGAATCATTCCCTTCATAAGGTATTATTTTTATATCAAAATCAAGCTTTGCGCTAAAGGTATCTCTATCAGTAAGGCCATTGCAATACACAAAGTAACCCGTAGATGATACGTTAAAGCCATTCTTCCTGAATAACCACTGATATATCTCCATCTGTCTTTTGTAAGCAATCTGCCAATCCGCATCTATGCTAACTTCTTGTTCCTTTGATGTGCTTTTATAATCCACGATAAACAGTTGGCCCTCCGGAGCAACCCAGATATCATCTATTCCTCCGGAAATTATAAGATTAGTCGCTTCGTGCAAATACTTAATTCCGCCACGTAGAGCATCCCGCCAATAATTCAGCTCTTTATGCTTAAAAGGAACTGCCTTGATCCCATTCGCTTCCATCAGAGGATGGCTTGTTTGTTTCTCCCGATGGATATCAAATTCCTTCTTTAGCAGCTTATCTACTGCGGAGTTTAGTGCGAAAGGAAACGGCGGCGGCTGACCGACTCCCAACCTCCTATCCAGATAAAAACACCGTGGGCAATTAATAAACAGCTCTATTTTAGTACGGCTTAATTTAAACGGCGTCTTACTCTGCGGATCAAATAAATTCTTCGTTCTCCTACCAGTGTAGTATTTCGACATATCTCCTTCCTACAGAACTGTCCTTTTAGCAAGAAACGGTCTAGATGTTTACTAGTACTAGTAAAAAATAGAACCGTCCCCTAT
>JAHIZC010000188.1 GCA_018814745.1 Candidatus Omnitrophota bacterium | reverse complement strand
TGTATCGGCAAGGGCAATAAGGAACGGGTTATACCTTTAGGCAGTAAAGCTATAATTAGCCTAAAAAGATATCTAGAGATAAGCAGGCCGTATCTATTGAATCCTAAAGGAAAACGTAAGGATGCGGCAAAAAGGACATCTGATTTTCTCTTCCTCAATCGTTTCGGTAAAAGAATATCACGTCAGTCTTTATGGAAGATCATCAGGCAGTACGCAAGGAGTGCTAGGATTAAGAAAACCATAAAGCCGCACATATTAAGGCATTCCTTTGCTACTCATTTATTGGAGCGGGGAGCGGATCTGCGTTCTGTACAGGAGATGCTCGGGCATTCCAATATCTCTACGACACAGCTTTACACACATATAAACAAGGATAGATTGAAATCAGTACATAGAAAGTTTCACCCCAGGCCTTAGCGATGAGAGAATATTTAAAGAGATTACCTAGTCAGGTTCAGGAGTTAATAGGTTTAGCCGGAGATATTGCCGAAGATATGAATGCCCGCGCTTATTTTGTCGGCGGCTTTGTAAGGGATTTGATACTAGGTGCGAATAATCTGGATTTAGATATAGTAATTGAAGGCGACGGAATCGCTTTTGCAGAAAAACTTTCAAAGAGCTTTGGATCAAAGCTTATCTGCCATAGAAGATTCAAAACAGCTACGGTTATGATCGGGCCTGATTTAAAAGTTGACGTGGCAACTGCCAGAAAAGAATTCTATCCGTCTCCGGCACATTTACCGGTGGTGAGTACTGGCAGCTTAAAGGATGACTATTTTAGGCGTGACTTCACCATAAATGCAATGGCGATAAGTATTATGGGAGGGAACTTCGGTAAACTTATAGATTTCTTTGGCGGGGAGGCCGACTTACGTAATAAGCGGATATGTTTTCTGCATGATTTAAGCTTTATTGATGACCCTACCAGAATATTAAGGGCGATTCGATTCGAGAAAAGATTTAATTTTAAGATCGAGCCAAAAACCCTAAAATATTTGAAGCAGGCAGTTAAAATGAAAATGTTGAATAAAGTCGAGCCGCAAAGAGTACGCGATGAATTGATCTTATTATTAAAAGAAGAGCGGCCGATAAAGCAGATCAGGCGCATGCAGGGATTAACCGGGTTTGATTTTATAATACCTGCGTTATCGGTGAGTAAAAAGACATACCAGCTTATTAGTTCTATTGAGAAGGTATGTTCTAGCCATAGAATAATCGGCCTTTGGGTGGTATATTTTATGGGATTGATTGATGCTCTGGATTTAAAGCAGGCCAAAAAAGTCTGCGATAAATTTGCTTTCGGGAAGCAAAATACGAAAAAAATTATTGCTTCTAAGAGGATCAACCGCAAATTTATTACAAGCCTAGGCAAAAAAGGAATTAAGCCATCCCGGATTTTTTCTCTTCTCTCACCATTATCTTATGAGGTTATCTTGTTGCTAAAAGCGAAATATAACCGGGGCATAATCCGCAAGAATATCGACGATTTTTTAAAAACTTACAGCCATATGCATTTAGGCGTAACCGGGTATGATTTGCAGGAATTGGGAATCAGGCCAGGGCCGAATTATCAGAAAATTCTAAAGAAAGTTTTTCAAGCCAGACTCGATGGGATGGTTAAGGATAGGGATGATCAGCTTAAACTGATAAGAAAAATTGCTAAACTAAAATGACCACTGATGGATTATGATAAGGAGTTGATATAAATGCCGAGAAAAGAGAAGGTTACCGAGGCGATCAGGAAAGAAGTCTCCACTATCATACACGATGAATTAAAGGATCCGCGGATAGGTTTTGTTACTGTCACCCGGGTGGAAATGGCCCCGGATCTTAGGGCGGCTAAGATTTTCTTCAGCGTATTAGGTAAAGCAGCAGAACGGAAGAAGACTAAGGAAGCGTTAGATAGCGCCGTGGGTTTTATCCGTAAGCTGGTTACTCAGAGGATAAATTTAAGATTCTCTCCTGAAATTTTTTTCCGAGAGGATAAATCCAGCGAATATAGTATTAAAATCCAGCAGGTTCTGGATAAAATAAAGGAGCAAGATGAGTCTAGAAAAGGCGATCAGATGCATAAGGAAGAATAAAAGATTCCTCATCACCGCCCATATGGGGTTGGAGGGCGACGCATTAGGCGCAGAGTTAGCGTTTTATAAGCTTCTTAAGAAATTAGGCAAGCAGGCGATTATCGTTAATCAGGATGCCTTGCCGCACAGCTATGATTTTCTACCTCGCATAAATGTGATTAGGCAGTACAAGAAGGATTTTTTAAAAGATATAAAATTTGATTGTTTCGCTGTATTGGATTGCGCTGACTTAGATAGGGCGGGGCGGGTAAGGAGGCTGAATACCGAAAATAAACCCATTCTTAACATAGATCACCATATAAGTAACCAGCGATTTGGCCGGATAAACTGGATAGAGCCTAATGCTTCTTCCTGCTCAGAGATGATTTATAAGTTATATAAAAAGATGTGTGTTCCTTTAGATAAGGAAAGCGCTATCTGTTTATATGTTGGGATACTTACCGATACCGGTTCATTTCATTATTCCAATACCCATAGTTCGACCCACCAGGCAGCGGCGGAACTTCTCAGTTGCGGGGTAGATGCACCCTCGATTTATCGTAAAGTCTATGAGAGTATACCGTTAGAGGATCTAAAGTCATTAAGCAGGATATTGCCTAAGATTAAATGCGGAGCAGGAGGGAAGATCGCCTGGTTTCAGCTAAAACAGAATATATTAAAAAACAAAAATCCATGCTTTGATCTTTCTGAACGCCTCTTAAGCTTTGGCCGTTCGATCAAAGGTATAGAAGTAGTAGCATTGTTTCGGAGTAATTTTAGTCTTAGAGATACAGTGAGAGTTAATCTAAGGTCGCAGGGTAAAGTTGATGTTAATAGAATTGCCGCCCGTTTTGGAGGAGGAGGACATAAGACTGCAAGCGGCATTACTATAAAGGGTGAAATCGAAGAAGTGAGGAAGAAAGTTTTAGCGGAAATACAAAAACAGCTAAGGCGAGGAAAATAAAATTTTGTTTTTATAAAACCTCATTAGTAGTATAATAGAAGAAATTAAAGGGAGATGGTTATGGGGAAAAATATTTTAGTAGTTGATGATGAGTTAAAAATCAGGGAGTTGTTTTATGATCTTTTTTCCGTAAAAGGATACAAGATAATCACCGCCGCAGGTGGAGAAGAGGGAGTTAAAATACTTAAGTCAAGA
>JAHIZC010000187.1 GCA_018814745.1 Candidatus Omnitrophota bacterium | reverse complement strand
TATTTGGAGTGTTAATTCGGGTTATGGCGGAAATGTACTTTTAGGAAAAAAATGTTTATCTTTACGTGTAGCCAGTTTTCTCGCTCGCAAAGAAAAGTGGTTGGCAGAACATATGTTGATTCTGGGCATAGAGGAACCTAACGGCCAGATCGAATATATCGCCGGTGCCTTTCCTAGTGCCTGCGGCAAGACAAATCTGACAATGCTTGAGCCTCCCGAAGGCCTAAAAAAGAAGGGATACAGAATCTGGACAGTAGGGGATGATATTGCCTGGATGCGTGTTGATTCTGACGGAGCATTATGGGGGCTCAATCCTGAAACAGGCTTCTTTGGAGTTGCACCGGGTACGAATTCTGAAACTAACCCGAATATGTTAAAGACAATAAATAAAAATACGATTTTTACAAATGTATTGCAAAAACCGGATGGTACGGTTTGGTGGGAAGGTGCTGATGGAGAGGTTCCTGAAGAAGGTATTGATTGGCAGGGCCGTCCATGGAAACCGGGTATGGTTGATGAGAATGGCAAACCTATTACTGGGGCGCATCCAAATAGTCGATTTACTGCTCCGATTATAAACGCTCCCACTGCTTCATTTAGATTGGAGCAGCATCATGGCGTGCCTATCTCGGCGATGATCTTTGGGGGCCGAAGGCAACATCTTGCTCCTTTAGTTTATGAGGCGTTTAACTGGCAGCATGGAGTATTTATAGGAGCAACTATGGCTTCAGAGCGTACATCTGCACAGGTTGGTAAATTAGGAGAGGTGCGTAGGGATCCCATGGCAATGTTTCCTTTTTGCGGTTATAATATGGCGGACTATTTTAAGCATTGGTTAGCGATGGGGAAGGGAATGAATAAGCCTCCGAGAATCTTCCATGTGAATTGGTTTAGGACTGATCAGAACGGGAAATTTTTGTGGCCGGGATTTAGAGAAAATCTCAGAGTATTGGAGTGGATATTAGACCGTTGCAACAATAAGGTCTCAGCAGTTAAAACTGCTATAGGTTTTATTCCAAACGCTTCCGATTTAGATATGACCGGTTTAGATTTACCCGATGGTATATTAGAGAAGCTTCTAGCAGTGGATAATCAAGACTGGCTTGAGGAATCAAAGGGCATAAAAGATTTCTTCAAAAAGTTTGAAGGGGATTTACCTCCAGAGATGTGGCAAGAGTTTGTAGCTTTAGAGAAACGCCTGAAATCTTAAAACTCAAATTGGAGAGGGCAGGGGTGTTAAGGACAGAGTTTAAGGATTTAAAGTTTTTTAAAAGAGGCAAAGTGAGGGATGTTTATGATCTGGGGGATAGGTTGCTGATTATCTCAACCGACCGGATCTCCTGTTTTGATGTGATCCTACCCAATGTCATACCTAATAAGGGAAAAGTGCTTACGGCGCTGTCTTGTTTCTGGTTTGATTTTATCAAGGATATAACCTCCCACCATTTTATTACCTCAGATATAAATAGCTACCCCGAAGAATTAAAAAAATACTCTCAGGAACTCTCCGGGCGTTCGATGATAGTTTCAAAGACTAGGCCGATCCCCATAGAGTGCGTGGTCAGGGGATATCTTTCCGGTTCGGGGTGGAAGGAATATAAGAGGAGTGGGTCGGTCTGCGGGATTAAGCTTCCCGGCGGACTTAAGCAATCTGATAAGCTTCCTGAAGCCATATTTACACCTTCAACTAAAGCCGAGGAAGGCCATGATCTGAATGTCGATCAGGATTTTATCGAGAAACAGATCGGTAAGGAGACGGCGGACAGAATAACAAAACTTAGCAAAGATATTTACAGTAAGGCCAGTGATTACGCGGCTTCGCGCGGCATCATTATCGCCGATACAAAATTTGAGTTTGGAGTTTTAGGGGATAAGATTATTATAATCGACGAAGTGCTCACCCCGGATTCCTCCCGTTTCTGGCCAAAGGATGAATACTCTCCGGGTAAGCCACAGCCTAGCTTTGATAAGCAGTTTGTCAGGGATTATCTTGAAACTTTGGATTGGGATAAGACTCCCCCAGCACCCGAGTTACCCGAGGAGATTATCCAGAAAACAAGTGTTAAGTATCTCGAGGCCTATAAAAAAATAACCGGCAAAAAACTATCATAAACTATGGAACGCTTTAAAAAGATCTCAGGAATAGTATTCAGAATTGCGATCAGTATAGCATTACTTGCTTTTTTATTGACGCAGGTAGATAAAGAGAGCTTATTTGAGGTGCTCAGGAACGCAAATAAGCCTTTTTTATTTCTGGCATTCTTTATACTTTTCTTCAATTACGCACTGTGTTTATTCCGCTGGGAGATGCTGCTTAAGACGTTAAATATCCACCTGCCTTTAAAAAGAGTAATTATGTCTTTTGCCGGAGGGCATTTCTTTAATTTATTCTTACCTTCGACTATCGGCGGAGATCTGATGCGCAGTATCGACTTGACTCTGCATACTAAAAAGCCGAAGGAAGTCATTGCTACGATTTTTCTTGACCGCTTAAGCGGTTATATCGGACTGGTATTCTTAGCCCTGATGTCTTTGTCAGTTGGCTGGAGGCTGCTAAGGAATCCGATGATCCTGTTTTGCGTAGCAGGTATCACCGGAGTCTTAATTATCATCCTACTGGTTCTTTTTAATAAAAAGATATAT
>JAHIZC010000186.1 GCA_018814745.1 Candidatus Omnitrophota bacterium | reverse complement strand
TTTTTAATCTTATCCGGTTGTACAGTAAGATCGTATAAGCAGACCCGTGACAGAATTGACCAAGACCTAGATTCAGGTAACCGCGGCTATCTCGAAGGAGAGGTTTCCGGGGAGGAAGTAGAAAGAAAGTCTACCAGGACTACTCAGGTAGTAGAGGTTGAGCTGGGAGGTAAATCAATAAAGCTTGAGAAGGCAGCGCAAGACGTAGAAGTCAAAGAGGAAGCTGAAGCTGTAGAGGAGGCCTTTAAAGATGAGGATGTGGATACTGGACTTTGGGGTAATCAGGGTTATAAGCCAGAAAGTGTTTCCTCTGAAGAAGTCAAAGCAGAAGAGAGCGCTGAAGTTTATTTCCAAGATTATACCGTAAGAGAAAATGATACTCTGCAGAAGATCTCTCAGAGATTTTACGGTACCACCAGACAATGGATGAAGATCTATGAAGCGAATCAAGGAGTATTAAGCAGTCCGGATAAACTTACCTTAGGACAGGTAATCAAAATACCGCTCAAGCGGTCAACAGGAGCAGGAGAGAGCTTTAAGTAATTTTATGGATAAGGTTATTAGTTTCCAGAATCATCAGGAAGCGCAAAATCTGTTTGGCCATCATGACCTTCATCTAAGAGAGATAGAAAAGCAATTCAAGGTAAAACTGGTTCTTCGAGGAGGTAATTTAAAGATCGGCGGTACTGCTATAAACATCAAAAAAGCTGCAGAGTTGGTAGAATATGTTTTGCAGGAGTTCCGTTTGGGGCAGAGAGAGTTAGGAGCAGAAGATTTATCTTATTTAATAGGTAATTTCAAGAAAGCAAAAAAAGAAAGTACATTTGATCGCCGTGAGACGAATATTATCCTCTCATTCTCCGGCAAGCAGATCGGGCCGAGGACAAAGGGCCAGAGTGAGTATGTAGAGGCAATAAAGAAACACGATATAGTATTTGGTATTGGACCGGCAGGAACCGGTAAGACTTACCTGGCGATGAGTTGTGCCATAGAGGCATTAAAGAACCATCATGTACGCAGGATTGTGCTGACCCGCCCTGCGATTGAGGCCGGTGAGTCATTAGGGTTTTTACCTGGCGATATGCACGAGAAGATCGCGCCATACCTTAGGCCTCTTTACGATGCCCTTTATGATATGGTTGAGGCAGAGCGGATCGAGAAATATCTCGAGACTGGAGTAATCGAGGTAGCGCCCCTGGCTTACATGAGAGGAAGAACGCTTAATGATGCTTTTATTATTCTCGATGAAGCGCAGAATTGTACGGCTGAACAGATGAAGATGTTTCTTACGCGTTTAGGGTTTGATTCCAGGGCTGTGATTACCGGAGATGTAACCCAGAGCGATCTGCCGGAAGGAAAACCCGTAGGATTACTAGAGGCGCAGGATATATTACAAGAGATAGAGGGGATAAAATTTATATATTTTAGCGGGTCAGACGTTGTTAGGCACGCATTAGTACAGAGGATAATCGAGGCTTATGATAAAACAAAGCACTAAAGATAGGATCAAATTTATCATCGGAACAATCTTAGTATTCCTCTTTTGTTACATGATCGGGTTGAACTTTACTATCGCCGCATTCTTATTGTCTTTGATCGTATATATCAAAGCCCGTCCGGGGCTAAAAAAAGTTAACTTGCTCTATCTGATTTTACTGTTTACCTCGATTCTCGCTACCGCATATTTTGTTATCAATCATGGCTGGTCAAAATTTTATATACCCTTCTGTGCTATTCCGATATTAACCACCCTGCTCTTTAATCGGCTGGAGTTGTCTTTATTGATGACGCTGGCGATTTCAATAGTCACGGCTTCTATTACCGGAAATCATTTACACCTTGGGGTTGTATTTTTTGTCAGCGGGTTAATTTCCAGTATCTTAGTCTTAAATGCCCGCAGGCGTATGACAATTATCCGGGCAGGTTTCCTGGCAGGTATTTTACAGGCGATGCTTCTATTCTTCATCGATATCTTCTGGGTGGTGCCGAAGGAAGTCTATTATTTCAGCTATGCTACACTGTTCTTTAATGGGTTAGCTTCTAGTATCATAGCAATTGGAGTTTTGCCTTTATTCGAGTATCTATTTAATACGATTACCAATATCAGCCTGCTAGAGCTGGCTGATTTTAACCATCCGCTTTTGCAGCGGATGATCCTTGAGGCCCCGGGTACATATCATCATAGCCTGATAGTAGGTAATCTTTCCGAGGCCGCTTGTGGTGCTATAGGTGCCAATGCTTTATTGGCCAGGATCGGCGCATATTATCATGATATCGGGAAGCTTGAAAAGCCGGAGTACTTCAGCGAAAATCAGAATATATTCGCCAGTAAACACGATACCTTAACCCCTTCGATGAGTAAACTGGTGATCACCAGCCATACTAAGGATGGTGTTGAGCTTGCTAAAAAATATAAACTTAATCAGAGTATCATAAATTTTATCCGTCAACATCACGGCAAGAGCCTGGTTTATTTCTTTTATCGCCGGGCTCTGGAGAGCCTGGAAGAGGATCAGGACATAAAGGAAGAAGGGTTCCGTTACCCCGGGCCTAAACCGGACAGCAAAGAGACAGCAGTTGTTATGCTTGCAGATTCTGTTGAAGCAGCTACCCGGGCATTAAAAGAGCCTTCTCCGTCAAAGATCAGCGAGGTAGTGCATAAGATCATCAATAATAAATTCATCGATGGCCAGCTTGATGAATGCGAATTGACTTTAAAGGACTTAGAAAAGATTGCCGCAGTGTTTATACGTTTATTAGGCGGCATATATCACAGCCGTATCAATTATCCTGAGAAACTTAAAGGTGAAAGTAACAATAAAAAACTCCCAAAAGAAGATTCCCATCGATCCGAGAACAATAAAGAAGGCCGCACTTAAGGTTCTCTCTTCGCAAAGTAAAGAAAAGTCCGGTGAAATCAGTATCTGTTTTGTAACTGATAAAAGGATCAAGCAACTCAACCGATTATATCTGGGCAAGAACGAACCGACCGATGTATTGAGTTTCGATTTAACTGAGACTGATGGTGCAAAAAAGAAGCTTTTTGCCGATATAATCATTTCAACGGATACCGCGCTCTCTAATTCGAAGATCTTTAAGACTAGTGCTTTGTGCGAAATACATATGTACGTAGTCCATGGCCTGCTGCATCTCTTAGGTTACGGCGACGGCACTCTTAAGGAAAGAAGAATAATGGAACAGAAAACCAAGCAGGCCCTAGAAGCTCTTAAAACCGGATAAATCACTTAAATAATATGCCGATAGAAAAAACCGAAGCCATAGTTATACGTAAGAGAGATTTCAGGGAGACTTCGATAATAGCAAATTTCTATTCAAAAGATTTCGGGAAGCTCTGCGGTTTATTAAAGGGCATCAGGGCTGAGCCCGGCAAGTTCGCTAGCAGCCTGGAACCGTTCTCTTATAATGAAATTATATTTTACCCTAAGACTAATTCTGCTTTGCATCTGGTAAGTCAATGTGACCTAAGAGATAATTTCGACAGCATCAGGGCGAACGTAATTAAGACAGGCATTTGTAGTATTATGATGGAGTTATTGGATGCGATTATGCCTGCGGAAGATAAAAATGAAGAAGTATTCAATCTGAGTATTGATTGCCTTCGGGAATTGAGCTCTACCAATAATCCGCATAAGGTATTGAATATTTTTAAAATTAAGATATTGGCGCTTTCAGGGTTTAAACCTCATTTTGACTCTTGTGTCGTCTGCGGCGATAGGGTGCTTGGGCAATGTAAATTTAGTCTTACTTTAGGGGGGTTACTCTGTGCTAAATGTTACAGTAAAGATTTGAGCAGCCGGGTGATCTTTCGCGGGACGGTAGCTTCAATTTTGCATATTGAAAAGAATGATTTCAAAAAGATCCTCAATCTGGGTATGAATCCTCAGATTAAGAAAGAGTTAGATTTGATTTTAGAGTCTTTTCTAAATTTTCATCTAGGCAAAGAACTCAAATCACAGAGAGTCTTAAGTAAACTGGAGGTTGCAGTTTAGGCGGGGGGGTTGAGATGAAGATAGCTATAGTTGGTCCGGGTGCCCTGGGTTGTTTATTAGCGGCCTACCTTTCTAAATCAAAGGAAGAGATCTGGATTTTAGATAAAAGTAAAGAGCGCTCGAAGAAACTGAATCAGCAGGGAATTAAAGTCGAAGGTATCAGCGGGAATTGGAAGGCAGGAGTAAAAGTTACGGATAGCGCAAAAGAAATCGGCGAAGTCGATCTAGTAATTATCTCTGTAAAATCCTATGATACAAAGTCCTCAATTATGGCGGCAAGGCCTTTAGTAGGAGAAAATACGGCTGTGCTTACGGTGCAGAATGGCATCGGTAATATTGATATTATCAGCGAGGTAGTAGGGCAGGATAAGGTTATCGGCGGCGTTACCAGTCAGGGCGCTACTTTGCTTGATATCGGACGGATCAGGCATGCAGGCAGGGGGGAAACGGTCATCGGCCGGACTGATAAAAAGATCTCTGTAAAGCTGCGTTCAATACGTGAAATTTTTAATAAAGTAGGTTTAGTGACCAAGATATCGCGCGATATAAAAGGAGTCTTGTGGTCAAAGTTGATTATCAATGTGGGGATTAATGCCTTGACTGCCATAACGCATCTGCATAACGGAAGGCTGGTGGAGTTTGAAGGGGCGCGCAGGGTAATGCAAGCTGCAGTAGCAGAAGCAACCAGGATCGCCAAGAGGAAAAGAATAAAGCTGATTTATGATGATCCCCTGGCAAAGGTAGAGGCTGTCTCTGAGGCGACTTCGGGTAATGTATCCTCAATGCTGCAGGATGTTTTGAGGAAGAAGCGTACGGAGATAGGTTTTATTAACGGAGTGATTGTAAGGCAGGGCCAGGAACTAGGCATACCCGTACCGGTAAATTCTCTTTTAGTTGATTTGGTAAGAACGATTGAATCAAGTTACACCCTCGCAGTAAAATCCTAGTTTCAGGATGAAGAAATATCTATCAATTCTATTAGTAGTTGTATGTTCAGTTGCAGCGTTCTTTTTGGTAAATACTTATCAGAAAAGGAGCTGTTTGTTGTCATCTTTTCTTTTACCCGGGCGGACAGAACCGCCCAAAGAAGTCAGCCAGAACATCTCAATAGATCAAGGTTTAGAACTACTAAGGGTTAGGGAGGATAAACAGGCCTTAGTGATTTTTGAGCAGATCCTAATGCAGGACCAAGAGGATACTGCAGCTTCCTGGGGTAAGGCAGAGGTTTTAAGAAGAAGGCGGGATTTCCAGGAGTCAGAGGGAATCTTAAATAAAATTTTATTTAAAGACAATTCTTACATTCCCGCTTTGATCAGTCTTTCTTATATAAGATACAATGATGGTGAGTTGGGCCAAGCCGAAGATTTATTGAATCAAGTCTTAGAGGGCGGCTGCCAGGATAGGAATAATCTAGCTTTGATATATATGATGCTGGGTTCGATTAATAGTAAACGCAGTAAAAGAGGCTGGTTTTTTAGTAAAATAAAGTACGGCACGCAGATCAAGCGCTATTTTTTAAAAGCTCAAGAATTGGCTCCGGATTTACCCGAGGTTCACCTGGGCCTAGGAACATTTTATCTTCTCGCGCCTTCACTCTTCGGCGGTAATTTAGAGGAAGCGATAAAGCAGCTGGAGTTAGCAGAGAAGATTGCCCCTGAATTCGCTACTGTCAAAGCCCGCCTTGCTCAAGCCTATAAAAAGAAAGGCCAACAGGAGAAATACAATTATTATCTTAATCAGGTAAAAGAGCTGGATCCTGAGAATGAGGTGTTGGAAGAGCTCAGGGATTAGCAGGCCGATTAGAATATGACAAGAAGCCTAAAACTTATATTTATAATTCTCCTTTTGTGCGGTTGTCAGGATCAAAAGCTTTACAAGAGCAATCGCATAATCATGGGTACGATTATCGAGGTTACTTCTGCGGATTCTCGTGCGGCAAATATCGCCTTTGATGCAATAAAAAAAATTGATCAGCTCTTAAGTAAATATAATCCTGAAAGCGAAGCCTCAAAATTAAATTTAGAGGGCCAACTTTATGCTAGTTCCGAGACTTTCTATATTATCAAAAGAGCAAAAGAATTCCATAAGATTACAAACGGGGCATTTGATGTAAGCGTAGGCCCGCTTCTGGATCTTTGGGGGTTTACTGAAAAAGAATATAGGTTACCTAAGGCTGAAGAAATCCGTAGGACCTTAGAGTTGGTTGGCTCAGATAAAATTGTTTTAAATCAGAGCGATAATATGGTAAAATTTATGCTCTTGGGGATGAAGATAGACCTTGGCGCTATTGCCAAAGGCTATGCTATAGATTATGCCGTAGCAGAATTAAAGAAGAGTGGCATTACAAGCTGTTTGATAAATGCGGGCGGTGATATATACTGTCTGGGGAGTAAGTTCGGGAAACCCTGGCATGTAGCGATTAAGGACCCTCGTGGATTCAGCTCTCCCGGAACCCTTGAGTTAAAGGATAGGGCTGTGGCTACCTCTGGTGACTACGAACAGTATTTCTTTGAGAATTCAAAGAGGTATGCGCATATCTTTAATCCTGAAACAGGATACCCCGTAGAATCAGGTGTAGTTTCAGTTACAGTTGTGGCTTCTGATTGCCTGACTGCTGACTTCCTGGCTACATCAATAATGGTTTTGGGGAAAGATAAAGGTAAGGAGCTGGCAGCTAGATTCCCTGAAGTTCAAGTACAAATAATCGAAGAACGCGATGTATAAGATAATCGAGAAAAAAGAGCTTAATCAAGAAGTGACTGAGATTATAGTTGAGTCTCCTCTGATTGCCAGTAAAGCAAAGGCAGGACAATTCGTAGTTTCAATCTTAGACGATACGGGGGAGAGAATCCCTTTAACATTAGCTGATTGGGATAGAGATTTAGGCAGGATTACTTTGATTCTTCAAAAGGTGGGCTTTACTACTAAGAGATTAGCTGCCTTAAAGGCCGGGGATGATATTGAGCATATACTCGGGCCGTTAGGGCATCCTACGGAAATCGAGAATCTCGGTGAGGTTTACTGTGTCGGCGGAGGTGTAGGGATTGCTGAAGTCTATCCGGTTTCGCGTGCTTTCAAAGATGCCGGTAACCGGGTTGTAGGGATAATCGGAGCGCGCTCTAAAGATTTATTAATATTAGAGAAAAAGATGAAGGATGTGTGTGATGAATTACTGATTACTACGGATGATGGTAGTTATGGCCATAAAGGATTCGTCACCGATGTTTTAAAGGACTTTCTGGAAGTGATTGAAAAATCCACGCAGACCAAATATCCGGCATTAGTCTATGCTATTGGCCCGGTTGTAATGATGCAGGCAGTTTCTGAACTGACAAAGGTATATGGTGTCAAGACGATAGTCAGCCTGAATCCGGTGATGGTGGATGCAACCGGGATGTGCGGTTCTTGCCGTTGTACGGTTGATGGTAAGACTGTGTTTGGTTGTGTTGACGGCCCGGATTTTGACGGCCACAAAGTAGATTTTAAGGAACTGGAAAAAAGACTAAAATTATTCGTTACACAAGAGCGTAAAGTGAAATGATCAAGACTTCATCACGTAAATCAATGCATGTGTTTACTTTATTCCTGCCGGAGATTAAAGAGCTGCTCTCGAAGAAGGATTTTAACGGATTAAAGAGCTTCCTGAAGAGTATCCACTCTATGGATTTAGCTGAGGGGTGGCGCTATCTTGAGCCCACTGATAAGATTATCGTTTTTAAACTGCTCTCTCCTAAGAAAGCGGTTGAGGTGTTTGAGGATTTAAGGTTCTCCGAACAGACCTATGTGATTAATAATCTTGAGAATGAACAGGTCTCACAGGTTATTAATGAGATGGCCCCTGACGAGAGGGCCGATCTTTTTAAGGAATTACCCGATAAAATCTTTAAAAAATTATTTCAGCTGGTAAGTAAAGAGGAAGCCCAGGATTTAAGGGAGTTAATGGAGTATCAGGAGGGGGCTGCCGGCAGTTTGATGACCACTGAGTTCGTAGAGTTAAAGAAAGAGATGACTGCCAGGCAGGCGATCATCCATATCCAGGAGAATCTCAGGACGGAGTATACCAAAGATCTATATTCCGGTTTCGTTACCGATGAGAGCCATAGATTGATCGCTGCCGTGCCGCTGCAGGACCTATTAAAGGCACCGCCGGATATTCAAGTTAAAGATATTATGTTGAGAGCCGATTTGATCAAGATCGATGCTGAGGCCGATGTTGAAGAAGCAGCCGGACTCTTTAAGAAATATGATCTATTAGATGCTCCGATTGTAGATAAGGAAAATGTATTAGTGGGGATTATCACTATCGACGATATCGTGGAGCTGATAGATAAAGAGACCACAAAGGATATATATGAAATCGGTAAGATGGATCCCAAGGGCGGTGAGATCATCAGCTATGCCCGTGCAACAACTATAGATTTAGTAAAAAGAAGGGCGGGTTGGCTGATCCTTCTTTTAATCTTTGACTTTTTGACCGGTACTGTATTAAAGAGCTTTGAGAACAGCCTAAGTACCGTTGTCGCCCTGGCTTTCTTTATACCGATGCTTTTAGATACCGGAGGCAATGCCGGGAATCAAACATCGATTACGATTATCAGGGGGCTTGCAACCGGTGATGTTAACTTCAAGAATGTTTCAAAAATTATCCGGCTGGAACTTAGCGCTGCTTTGTTGATGGGTGTAATTATCGGAAGCGTAGCTTTTGGCAGGGCTTTACTCTTGCAGAAGGATTTTCATCTTGCCGCAGTGGTCGGGATTACTATGTTGCTGATTGCGATTTTGGCTATATCGACGGGTGTCTTTTTACCGCTCTTTTCCAAAAAGATTGGTTTAGATCCTGCGGTTTTAGCCGGGCCGATTACTACCAGCGTCGTAGATATCATCGGTTTGATTATTTATTTTAAGATTGCCCAGATGTTTATTCCTGCGTTAAGTTTTTAGCATGCGAACTAAAACTTTAAAACAAGCTCCGCTTGAGCGCGCTAAGAATTTTTTTGAGGTAGCACTTAGCTTGCCCGAAGAGCAAGCGATAAAAGAGGCTGGCCGCTGCCTGCAATGCAAGAATTCCCCCTGCATTAAAGGCTGTCCGGTAGAAATCGATATCCCTGCTTTTATAAAATTAATCAAAGAGAAGAGGCGTAAAGAGGCATTGGGTAAGATAAAAGAGAAGAATAATCTTCCTGCTATATGCGGCAGGGTCTGTCCGCAGGAGGATCAATGTGAAGCCGCCTGCGTATTAAACAAGAAAAAAATTCCCATAAATATCGGCGCATTAGAGCGCTTCGCTGCCGATTATGAATTGAATCAGCCTTCAGCTATCCCATGCCTGCCGGCAGGCAGGAGCTTTCAGCAATTAGCTAAAATTCTTAAAAAACAAGAAAAAGTTGCGGTGGTGGGTTCTGGTCCGGCAGGATTGACTTGCGCAGCCGACCTGGCGAAAATGGGTTACAGAGTCGAGCTTTTTGAGTCATTGCATTTGGCAGGAGGCGTATTGGTCTATGGAATTCCTGAATTTCGGCTTCCCAAAAAGATCGTAGGCAATGAGGTCGAATATATCAGGAGCCTTGGGGTTAAAATCAGGACAGATATACTTATCGGAAATACCTATACAATCGAGGAGTTATTTAAAGATGGATTTCAGGCGATATTTGTCGCGGTTGGCGCAGGCCTGCCGCAGTTTTTAGGGATAGCGGGTGAAAATCTAGGCCGGGTCTATTCTGCAAATGAGTTTTTGACTCGGGTGAATCTGATGAAGGCATACAAATTCCCTGAGTACGCCACTCCGATAAATATCGGGAACAAAGTAGCAGTTATCGGAGGGGGTAATGTTGCTTTTGATTGCGCGAGAGCAGCATTGAGGCTGGGTAAAGATGTATCTTTAGTTTATCGCCGCAGTGAAAAAGAGATGCCAGCGAGAATTGAAGAGTTAGAGAATGCAAAAGAAGAAGGAGTTATCTTTCGGATTTTGACTCAGCCGGTAAGGATTATTCCGGATCAAGAAGGTTTTGTAAAGGCCCTGGAATGTATTAAGATGGAGTTGGGTGAGCCTGATCAGTCAGGTAGAAGAAGGCCGGTTCCGGTTAAAGATTCTAATTTTATTTTAGATGTAGATACGGTGATTGTGGCTATCGGGCAGAATCCCAGCCCGCTATTACCTAAAGTAACCCCGAATCTTAAGACTAATAAATACGGCACGATTTGGGTGGATGATAACTTTATGACTTCGCTTCCGGGTGTATTTGCCGGGGGGGATATTACGACTGGAGCAGATACAGTGATATCTGCGATGGGTGCAGGTAAAAAAGCCGCCCGCTCTATTAATAAATACATTGAGGAGAAAAGATGAAAAAAATTACAGTGCAGGATATATTAGCTGCTAAAGGCAGGAGGAAGTTGACTATGCTTACTGCTTATGATTATCCTTTGGCATCTTTGGTTGACCGGGCAGGAATAGATATGATTCTGGTGGGTGATTCAGTAGCCAATGTAGTCTTGGGGTTAGATTCGACTACCCAGGTAGGAATGGCAGAGATGCTGCATCATTCTAAGGCCGTAACCCGGGCAGTGAAGAATGCTTTAGTAGTAGGTGATATGCCTTATGAGTCTTATCAGGTGCAAATTGAAGAGTCAGTAAAGAACGCAGAGAGGTTTATCAAAGAAGTTAATTGTGATGCTGTAAAATTAGAATGGTTTGACAAATGCCTTGAGGTAACCGAGAAGATAATCCAGGCGAAAATTCCGGTAATCGGGCATATCGGCTTAACACCTCAGACCGCTGATAAATTAGGCGGATTCAAGGTACAGGGTAAGGATGCAGAGACTGCAAAGCGCCTAATGCAGCAGGCGCAGGATTTAGAAAAGTTAGGATGTTTCGCTCTGGTGTTAGAATGCGTTCCGGATAAAATCGCCGGGATGATCACTAAAAAATTAAAGATACCTACGATCGGTATCGGGGCAGGAATAGATTGCGACGGCCAGGTGTTAGTCACCCACGATCTTCTCGGGCTATTCGAGCGCTTTACTCCGAAGTTCGTAAAAAAGTATAAGGACATCAGCGCAGTGATACTCCAGGCGTTAGAGGAATTCAAAGACGAAGTGACCAGCGGTAAATTCCCTGCTAAAGAGCATAGTTTCACTATAAAGGAAGAGGAGCTTAAAAAAATTGACTAAAAAAGTTAAGAAAGATTATAAGAAATACTTCCTGCTTTCACTGATATTCCTTTTAGGTGAATTCCCTTGATTTTTTGTCAAATATAAGATATAAATAAAAAGCTATGGCAGATAATTTAATGGATAAAATCGTAGCATTGTCTAAGCGCCGGGGGATTATCTTTCAGTCATCGGATATCTACGGCGGATTAGCGAATACCTGGGATTACGGCCCTTATGGCGTAGAACTAAAGAATAATCTTAAGCGCGCATGGTGGAAGTCGGTAGTCTATGAGCGAGATGATATATTTGGTATGGATGCCGCAATTCTCATGCATCCGGATGTTTGGAAGGCCTCAGGCCACGTCGAGAATTTCTTTGACCTAAAGAGTGATTGTAAGAATTGTAAAAAACGCTATAAAGCAGAGGATCTTGGGGATAAGAAAAAGTGTCCTGAGTGCCAGGGAGAATTAACCGAAGCCCGGCCTTTTAATTTGATGTTTAAGACCCATCAGGGCGCTTTGGCAGATGACTCAAACCTGATTTATTTGCGGCCTGAGACAGCCCAGGGGATGTTTGTTAATTTTTCCAACATCATTGACGCCAAGCATCTGAAGCTGCCTTTTGGTTTAGCGCAGATCGGTAAAGCCTTTCGTAACGAAATTACACCGGGAAATTTTATCTTTAGGACCAGAGAATTTGAGCAGATGGAGGTAGAGTATTTTGTCCGTCCTGAGGATGCAGATGAGAAGCTTACTGAGTGGATTGATTACCGTTTTGATTGGTACATTAAATTAGGGATAGATAAGGATAATCTAAAGAAACGGCCTCACGCAAAGGATCAGCTTGCCCATTATGCTAAGGCATGTACGGATATAGAATATAAATTTCCTTTTGGCACTTCGATTTCGCTCAGTGCTAATGGTGAGCGTAGTCGAACCATCGGTTGGTCAGAATTAGAAGGTATTGCTAATAGAACGGATTTCGACTTAAGGCGGCACGCAGAGCAGAGTGGAAAAGATTTAACATATTTCGACCA
>JAHIZC010000185.1 GCA_018814745.1 Candidatus Omnitrophota bacterium | reverse complement strand
CTTGAGATCCAGGCAGAGTATAACACTCTTCCCTCTCTTAAGCTGCTGCTCTACAAAATCTCTGGGAGTGGCGTAATGATACCCCAAATATTTTGTCCACTCAAGAATTTTTTTTCCTTTTAGCTTAAGCTTAAATTGCTTCTCAGTGATAAAGCTGTAATCCTGCCTGTTACGCTCTCCCTCTCTTCGCGGCCGGGTAGTCAGAGATACGGACTTGGTCAATCCTTCCCTGATTAACTCCTGATCCTCCAATAACTTATCCCGCAATGTTGTTTTACCTGATCCCGAAGGACCGGAAATCACGAATATCATCTTTACTCTATATTCTGAACCTGCTCGCGTATCTTTTCAATCTGGCTCTTTATCAGTATCGCCCTGGCGGAAATCTTAGTATCAATCGACTTAGCCCCTAATGTATTCGCCTCCCTCTGCATCTCCTGGGCGATAAAATCTAATTCCTTTCCGATGGGGCCGCTTTTGGCGAGCTTATTTTTGAAATTTTTGATGTGGAAACCAAGCCTCTCTATCTCTTCAGTGATATCCGCATCCTTAAGAAAACTCGCCCGCTCCTCATCAATGTTAATCAGTTGCAACTTCTCCTTGATTACCTTTTTGAATCTTGCTTTGATCGCCTCCAGGCTCTGATTCTGAATCTCAACCCTCTTCCTCAAATAGCCGCCAATAGCCTTACCCTCTTTCTGGCGAGCTTTCACTAACTCAACCAACGCAGCATTCAATAATATCCTCAGCTTAGGCCAAATCCGAAGATACGACATTTTACTCTCTCTCACAGAGAGAACTCCCGGTAGATGCATCAAAGTATTGATACTGATCTCATCGTTGATGCGCAATTGCTTCTTTATCTTTTTTAACATCCGGACGTAGTTTCCAAGTAGCGGTTGGTTAATAAAGCCGGAGGATAAATGTGTACCTACGATAGTCACTACGCAGACGACCCGCCCGCGTTTGATCTTGGAGGCAACACCTCTCTTAATCTTATCCTCTAAGGACAACAGCCCCTCCGGCAGATGAAATACCGTCTCCAAAAATTTATGGTTGGTGCTGCGTAGTTCAACGCAAATTTTACCGATGGGGGCGACAGCAGCTTCCATGCTTCCGAAACCAGTCATGCTCTTCATAGAAATTATGCCCAGACCCTCTTTTTAGCGGCTTTTTCTTCGACTTCCTTAGTAGAAAACAAGTTAACTATAATCTCCTCAGGGCAAAACCAAAGCTTGATCTCTCTCTCGGCTTCCTTTCTATCAGAGGAGACATGAATCACGTTTTCGTATACTCCTAATGTTGTGATCCTGCCGTAAGAACCCCTGATCGAGGTAGACTCTGCCTTCTCAGGATTTGTAGCACCGGCTAACTCTCTGCATCTTTGTAGCGCCTGCTCTCCCCAATAGACCAACGCCATGACCTTGCGGCGATCATGATACTCACCGCGGATATATTGTATCAAATCCTTAAAAAAAGGCTCCTGCTTTAACTGCTTATAATGTTCATGGGCCAGCTCTTCGGAGACGCGCACCATCTTTGCAGCTACGATCTCAAGTTTAGTCTCCGATAGACGAGTTAAGATATTGCCGGTTAAAGATTTTTTCAGCCCGTCGGGCTTAATCAGTATTAAAACGGCTTCATTGTCCATTTTTTACCTCTTTATCGAATTTACGATCCTGTTTAAGTCTTCATCAGAATAGAATTCAATTGTGATGTACCCGCGTTTTTTATTTTTTGTAATTCTCGCCTTGGTCGCTAGGGCATGCTGCAGTTGATCCTCTAAAACTTTAATGTAAGGTTCGCTGCTCGATGGCCTCATCCGTTGCTTTGCTCCTTTGGACCGGCGCGACTTAATCAAATTCTCCAACTCTCTGACTGAAAGCCCCTTACTGATTATCGCCTGGGCTAAGCTGCGCTGCAAAGCCGAATCCGGCAGCTCTAATAATGCCCTGCCATGCGCAAAGGAGATGCGTCCTTTCTTAATTTCATCCTGGATTTCCTGAGGCAATTTCAACAAACGCAATATATTAGAGACAGATACCTTAGACTTCCCCAAAACCACGCTTATCTTCTCCTGCGTAACCTGGAACTTCTCAATCAGGTATCTGTAGGCGTGCGCCTCTTCTATGGCATTGAGTTCCTGCCTCTGGATATTCTCAATCAAAGCTAACTGCAATGAATCCTGATCTTGGACATCCTTAACAAGTATTGGTAACTCATTGAGGTTCAACAACTTAGAAGCACGTAACCGTCGCTCTCCGGCAATTAATTCAAAGTTGTCCCCTTTGCGCCTCACAAGTAACGGCTGAATGATTCCCTTCTCTTTTATTGACTGAGCCAGCTCTTGAATATGCTGATCATCAAAGTCTTCGCGCGGCTGGAATGGATTTGGCTTAATTCTGTCAGATTGGACATAAATGATCTCATCTTTTCGGCCAACCTCCCTCTCTGGTATGAGTGCGCTTATTCCTTTGCCTAGGGCTTTTCTTTCCATCACACTTCTCCTTCTTATAATGTGGGACTGATCAAAGCATTACCCAAGAGCTCCTTGGTTAATTCTTCGTATTTCAGAGCCCCCACCGAAACTTTGTCATACAATGCAACAGGCTTCCCAAAACTGGGAGACTCTGTTAATCGAATGCTTCTGGGAATGACTGTATTAAAAACCTTCTCCTTAAAATAATTTCTAGCTTCCTGAATTACCTCTTTTGTAAGATTGGTCCGGAAGTCAGCCATAGTAAGCAGGACACCTTCGATCACTAAATCAGGATTAAGGTTTTCTTTCACAAGCTTAATGGTGTTATTGAGTTGTGTTAACCCTTCCAGGGCGTAATATTCACATTGGACAGGGATCAACACGGAATTTGCAGCATCTAAGGCATTAATCGTTAATAAGCCCAGCGACGGGGGAGAATCAATAATTAGATAATCAAAATTATCCCTTTCTTTATCTAGAGCTCTTTTTAATCTGTGCTCCCTGCCCAGGGCACCAACTAGCTCTACTTCAGCGCCAGTGAGGTCCAGATTGGACGGAGCAAGCATCAAATTAGGTATTGCCGTAGGGTGCAAAATGTCCTTGAGCTCTGCCTCTTCCAGGAGAACATGATAAGTGCTCCTTTGGACATTATGCTTATTAATGCCTATGCCGCTAGTAGTGTTAGCCTGGGGGTCCAGATCGATCAACATGACCTTTTTACCGGCTAATGATAGGTAGGTGGATATGTTAATCGCAGAGGTGGTTTTACCCGTCCCGCCCTTCTGATTACAGATAGCGATAATTTTACCCATTGGTATTTATAAAGTTAGGGAAGTTTCCACGCGGAAACTTCCTTTAGGCTTAATACTATTATCTAAAATTTTATAGGTTTGTCAACTATTTTTTAATATTATTTATGCTGACTCTAACCCTGGCTGGTTTCTCACCCGCCATACCGAATAAACCCCGCACTTCCTCGGCGAGAACTTCGATCTTTGCCTCTTCGCGAGGAACCTTTAGCTCCCTAAGAGCCTTCTTTATTGCCTCCTCAACTGTGTTGCCCTCTATCTCAATACAGGTTATACTGTCTCTATCTCTCATTTCTGCTGCTTAATACGGATTTGGTTGACCAGCATCAGCGTACTGTTAATAAACCAATATAACACTAAACCAGCTGGCATATGATAAAAAATAAAGGTAAAGATGATCGGTAAGAAGATCATCATAAATTTCTGCTGTTCAGCAGATCCGCTAGCTGAAGTAGCCATAGTCATTCTTTGCTGAAAGAACATACCAATACCCATAACTACCGGTAATAGGTTGATCTCATTGCCGATTATCGGTAATGCATTTGGCAGGACAAATAAGCGGTCCGGTCCTGATAAGTCCTTGATCCATAAGAAGCTAGCTCCTCGCAACACTACAGAGCGCATTAAAGCCTGATACAAAGATATGAATATCGGCATCTGCAGCAATAGCGGCAAACATCCGCCCAAAGGATTAACCTTGTGCTCACGGTACAGCTCCATGATCTCTTTATTTAATTTCTGCGGGTTATCCTTATGAAGTTTGCGCAGCTCCTCAATGTGCGGCTGTAATGCCTGCATCTCCTTCATGGAGCGCATTTGTTTTAAGGATAGCGGATAAAGAAAAGCATAAATAATTAAGCTTAAGATTACAATTGCCAAACCCCAGTTGTGCACTACACTATGTAGGAAACCCAGTAGTTGCAACAGGATCTGTGAAATAAAATCAAAAAAGCCATAATTAACCACTCCCGCCCATTCGGGATTAACGCTATTTAACAATTTTAAATCTTGTGGCCCCAAATAGATATAGAATTTCCTACTAAACGCTTCTCCGGACTGTAGCCTGGCCTCAATCGGTGATAGCCCAATTTGGCTTGATTGAGAATCCAGCTTGGTGATGACGCCAAATTGCTTCCCATCTTCCGGTTCAATGATCGCGGTAAAATATCTCTCCCTTAAAGCCAAGAACCGGATATCTTGCTGGATTGAACTCTTACTGGCGTTTACCTGCTTAACCTTACCCTCTCTACCTACTGCTGCGTTCATATACCTGGACATCATCCTGTCAGCGGCGAAATCTAAAACTCCCAAAGTCATAGGCAAGGCAAAGTCCAGAGGACCTTCCGATAAATTTTCAATTTCAACATCTAACACTATGCTATACAATTGGTTAGAGAAAGTAAAAGCTTTGGTAATCTTTTTATTCTCATCAGAATGGACAAAAACAATACTATTTGAGTCGCTGCTCGCTTTTTTAAAGACTAAAGAACTATCCTCTAAGAGAAATGCGGAGGGTAACTTTACTATATAATCTTTGTAGCCTTTAAAAAGTATTTCCTTGAGCGCTGCCTGGGGTTCAACAAAAACTAAATCAAATTCTTCGCGGGAATAGTTTATTAATGAGGAGAGGGGAACTTCGCTTGCAACTGATAAAGCAGGTACAGGTGTAGAGGCCGCCTGCTGTTGGGGGAGAGATACAGCTGTAACCTCTTGCTTCTCAACAAGTTGTGGTTTTGGCGCTAAAGCCTGCCAACTTAATAAAATCAACAACGATAGAGCAATAGCTATAACTAGTCGTTTTTCCATAAATTTAAATTAACGGATCAAAGCCATTTTTCCCGGAGAGAGGATGACAGCTGAATATTCTCTTTAACCCCTTAAGCCCGCCTTGTAAGAGGCCGTATTTTAGGATCGCCTCTTTAGTGTACTCCGAACAGCTGGGCGAAAACCGGCAAGCAACGGGGAGGATTATTCTCAGGGTTTGCTGATAGATACTTATGAGCTTACAAATAATCTTAGCGAGCATTAACGGCTTATTATTTTTCTGCCCTTTTTTCTCCTACGCGCCAGTATCTTTCTTCCCGCACGCGTAGCCATTCTCCGTCGGAAACCATGGCTGCGCTTGCCTACGATATTGGTTGGTGTCTTTAAGTTTTTCTTCATCGCTTAAGTACTCCTGATTTATGAATGAAGGGTAATTATAACACAAAAATATTTTAAGTCAATGTTTAAAAGGAATTTTCACACATACACCTTCCGGCGTCAAGCCAAAGAAATTTTATCTGGAATGAAACTTCTTGTCCTGCAACTAATTCTTTTTTGTTGACGCGGCCAATAATTATTATATAATAGTATGCGTCTTATATTTTAACTATGTTTTTCTTGCCCAATAGTGAATAATATGGTAACCTAGTTATCCACAGATTTATCCAAGGTGTGAATAAGCTGTTAATAGGGTTAATTTACTGGAATTATGACGAGAGTGCCTGCCGTATGGCAACAAATACAAAACAATCTAAAAGATAAGCTCGGTGAAACTGTCTTTGAAACCTGGATTGCACCGCTTAGGCTCAAGAGTGATAACAAGGGCCGCATTCTGCTTGAGGCGCCGGATAGTTTTTTTAAAGATTGGGTAGAAAGAAATTACCGGCAGCTTATAGAAGATGAGTTACGCAAGAGTTCTGTTGAGCAAGCGATCTCCGTGACTATCGACGCCGGGTCAGCACCCCGGGAACTCTCGCCCGCCGAATTGCCACAGAGCCTGCGAGCACGCTTCAGGGAGCCGGTATCAACTGGCAGCCTCAACGCCAGATAT
>JAHIZC010000016.1 GCA_018814745.1 Candidatus Omnitrophota bacterium | reverse complement strand
GATTTTTCAGATGGCTCTTTTGACCAGGTCTTATTATTAGAAACCGTAGAGCATTTAAGAAATCCATATTCGGTGCTAACAAATATAAATCGTATTTTAAAGGATCAAGGGACCTTGGTATTATCCACTCCTAATATTTTAAATCTTTATTCAAGATCCCGTTTTTTGTTTGAAGCAGCGTATGAGTATTTTAGGGAGCCTCCGTTAGACCAGGTAAAGAATCCCAAAGAAATAATCTTTAATCTGCACCTTGTGCCTTATAGATATCATGAATTAGAATATCTATTATCCGCTTGCGGGTTTACTATAGAAAATATTTATACAAGCGTATATGAAGGATTTGGGTTGTCTTTTCTTTTACCAATCATAAAATTTCAGGCATGGCAAAAAGAAAGACGGGGATTGCAAAAGGGCGGCGTTGACTTTAGAAGAATAAACAAGATTTTACTTTCTAAAGAGATTCTTTTCGGTAGGCACCTGATCATTAAGGCAAAAAAGAATAACTAGGAGAGCGGCGTGGGAAATAAGCAATGGCAGGAATATTCCAATACTCTTAAGGAGCTTTTAAGTTTGGATTTTAGCCCGGTTGCTTTAAGTTGTGTGAAAGAGCCGGTGATAAAAGATAGCGATAAAAAGGTGCGTATATGCCGGGCGATATTAGAAGCAGGCAAGGGAGCGTTATTGCAGGTAGATAAAAAAAATAATGCCTGTTTCGGCGCTTCATGGCACTTGGGATTTCAGAGGATTAAGGATCCTAAAATATTCAATATGGTGAAGAAGTTCGTAGTGGAAGGGGAAAAACTATTCTGTTCTTATGATGCTTTGGATAGGTTGATGTCACAGATAGATGAAGCGCCTGATAATTCCGGCTCTTATTTTGTGCTCTCGCCAATGGAAAAGGCTGATTTCGAGCCTCAGCTCGTAATTTTTGTGGTCAATGCCGAGGCATCCTGTCGCTTGCTTACATTTGTTACATTTCTCGACGGAAATATGCCTAAAATTAAAATCGGCGGGCCAACATGCAGAATGAGTATTATATATCCCCTACAAAGCGGAGAAGCGAATTTATCATTCTACGATTATACTGCCAGGAAAATGTGCAATGTAGATAAGGATAAGTTATTAATTTCTATTCCTTATAATAAAATACCTAAGATTATCGAGAGTATTGAAAAATGTTCAGCCGGAAAGGCAAAAATAGAGTTCCCTCCGGAATTCAGGCAATTCCTGCAACAAGGACTCACTACCGTTAAATCATGAGCAAAAGAAATATCAAAGACCTCGGCCTTAAGGAACTAGAGGAAATTTTAAATTCCTGGGGCCATCAACGCTTCCACGCTAAACAAATTCACTCCTGGATATATGTAAAAGGAGCTGTTAGTTTTGATGCAATGAGTGACCTGGCTTTAGACCTAAGGGAGCGTTTAAAAGAAAGTTTCTCTTTCTTTGAGCTAGAGTTAGCGGAGATAGTTGAGTCTAGTGACGGAACAAAGAAGTTTCTTTTTAAATTAAAGGACAATAACCTTATCGAAGCTGTTACTATACCCGCAGAGAGAAGAATCACCGGATGCATATCATCGCAGGTAGGCTGTAAGTATGCCTGTTGTTTTTGCGCCAGTGGCATGCTTGGTTTTAAGAGGAATTTGACCGCTAGTGAGATAATCGAGGAGGTTTTATATCTAAAATATAATTTAAAAGACGAAAGGATAAGCCATATCGTATTTATGGGAACCGGTGAGCCGCTGGATAATTATGATAATCTACTTAAGGCGATCAGAATAATCAATGCTAAAGACGGCATAGGTATTGGAGCAAGGAGGATAACGATTTCTACCTGCGGAATTATCCCCGGGATCAAGAGATTAGCAGGGGAGGATTTACAAGTAGAGTTATCCATATCCTTGCATGCTGCTAGTGATAAGATACGCTCGCAACTTGTGCCGCTGAACAAACAATACCCCTTAAAGAGCCTGATTTCAGCCTGTAAGGAATACATAAGGAAGACAAACCGCCAGATTACATTTGAATATGTTCTAATCAATGATTTAAATTCTGATTTGCAAAATGCCCGAAATTTGAGTACAATATTAAAGGATTTAAAGCTGGCTAAAGTTAATCTCATACCCGCGAATCCGATAAAAGAACTTAAGATAGAGCCACCGGAAAAATCAGAAATACTGAAATTTAAAGATTATCTCGTAGAAGAAGGAGTAAACGTAACTTTGAGAAAACCGCGGGGTAGTGATATTGAGGCATCCTGCGGGCAGCTGAGGTTAAGATATGGTGAAAAACAGTCGTAAGTCGTCAGTCTTAAGGCGTAAGAAAAAAATTATTTTACTTACTGCTTACCCCTTATTACTTATCACTCTGTTAATCGGGTGCGCAAAGCGAGAAATTACGAATATAGATTCCAGCGGAAAGAACATTATTTGCTTTGGCGATAGCGTTACTTATGGTTATGGTGCAGCTCCGGGAGAAGATTATCCTACTGTATTAGCTGGGATGATTGATATTCCGGTGATCAATGCGGGAATCGACGGCGATACCAGCATACAAGCGATGAAGCGCCTTGAGTCCGATGTATTAGATAGGGATCCGCTGTTGGTAGTTATTGAATTTGGGGGGAATGATTTCTTGAGAAAGATCCCTAGAGAGACGACTACCGAGAATATTACTGAGATGGTGGAGAGGATTCAGAAAAAAGGAGCAATGGTGGTTGTAGCTGATATTAGTGCAGGAATATTCTTAACGGAATATCACTCGGATCTTTTGAAAATCGCTAAAGATAACGAAACGATATTTGTTCCCAGTATTCTAAAAGGGATAATCACTAATCCCAACATGAAAAGCGACTTTTTTCATCCTAACGCAGACGGCTACAAGATGATCGCCCACCGCGTCTACCGCGAGATCAGGCCTTATCTAAACGAAAATATCCTCTTAAGAAAAAACAAATAAAAAGTGCCGGGGGAGGGACTTGAACCCTCATGGGGTTGCCCCCACCAGTTTTTGAGACTGGATTGTCTGCCATTCCAACACCCCGGCAATAATGTATTGACCCCATTAGAAATTATGATATTATTATTGAGGATATTTCTAACGGGGCTAACGCAACCTATTTTATATTCTAAAATACTAAAAATCAATAGTTAATTAGATGGGGCTGTAGCTCAGCTGGGAGAGCACTTGCATGGCATGCAAGGGGCCGAGGGTTCAAACCCCTCCAGCTCCACCAAGAGTGATAGGGTGCTGCGTCAAGGACAGGACGGAAGGTACCTTCCGTCGAAAAATTGAGGCGGCGCTCTTTTAAAATACAGTTCGAACCAATC
>JAHIZC010000184.1 GCA_018814745.1 Candidatus Omnitrophota bacterium | reverse complement strand
CTGCCCGTCACCAATCTCCCCATTTTTCTCTAGTGACGCAATGATCCTTTTAAGATCAGAGTTATAATGATTGAACCAGCATAAACTTAAGATTAATATAACAATCAAGACTGCTATTTTCTTTCTCATTCTTTTATCTCAAAGATTAGAATTGTCTCTCATAATCCAAAGGTTCAACCTCTTTTTCTTCTCTCTTCTTCCAATATGAACTTCTGTTTACTGATATTTTTCTTTCAAGAAAATCAATACGAAATAACTTGGTTATTATCCCTATAGGCGTAAGAATAAGATAAAAAACCAGAAACAAAATCAACCGGGTATTTATCCAACCTAATGTATGAGCAAATTTCATCCAAATTATATAAACTGGCTTTAATACCGCAGGAAAGAAAGCAGCCAAGATAAAGAATATCAATGAAATCAGATAGTTCGGCCAGGCCACCCTTTGATGTTTGAGGAAAATAACTCCTGTAATAACGCATAAAGCAAAGCCCATCAAAAAGCCGAATTTTCTCAAGTCAGATTTACCAAGACTAAGTCTATTGTTATTCATCTTTTAATCTAGTTCGAACTCCTGAGCGAATTTTTCCCCAATTTCTGACTTTTTCTGCCGCCTTTTATCCAGCAGGAAGCAACCCATAATCAAATAATCCATCTCCGTACGCATAAAACATCTAAATGCATCCTCCGGGGAACAAACCAGCGGTTCTCCTCTAACATTAAAGGAAGTGTTTATAACTAAAGGGCAACCGGTTTTCTGAAAAAAGCTATTAATCATCTCATAATAAAGCTGATTATCCTTCCTGCTTACAGTCTGTATTCTGGCTGAAAAATCAACGTGTGTAACAGCCGGTATTTGAGAACGAACTATTTTTAACTTATCAAATCCATTTTCCTTATTTAGCAAAGTTCCTACTTCCATCCTCTTATATTTTCTACCGGAGCAACTAATAACATATACGGGCTCTCTCTATCCAGATCAAACCACTCTGATGCCTTTTCCCTTAAAACTGTCGGCGCAAAAGGCCTGAAAGACTCACGGTACTTAATTTTTAGGTTCATCTTTGATTGCATCTCGGGATTCCTTGGGTCGCCGATTATACTCCTTGAACCTAATGCCCTGGGGCCGAATTCCAGCTTCCCTTGAAACCAGCCGATTACCTTACTTTCCTTAATCAAGTCTGAAATTTTATCCGCTATAGTTGAATGTTCTAGCTTGGTATAAGTTGCGTCTTCTTTCTTTAAGAACTCCTCTACTAATCCCTCACTGTAGGAAGGCCCAAGAAGAGAAGCTTTCTGAAAATCATCCTTCTCATTGGGTATTCGCTTATGCTTTAAATATTGATACCAGACTAATAAAGCAGCGCCTAATGCCCCTCCGGCATCTCCGCTTGCAGGCTGAATCCAGAGTTCTTTAAATGGTCCTTTACGTAGAATATGGCCGTTACCTACACAATTTAAGGCTACTCCTCCAGCAAGACACAATTTATCCATACCTGTAACTTTATGCACGTGCCTTGACATCCTTAACATAATTTCTTCGGTTACTCTCTGGACTGAAGCAGCCATATCCATATGTTTTTGAGCGATCTTTGTCTCGGACTTCCTGGCAGGACCTCCGAACACCTTCTCGAAGCGCCTATTCGTCATCTTCAGAGTATCGCAGTACCCAAAATACTTCATATTTAATTTAAAAGAGCCGTCTGCTTTTAGGTCAATTAATTTATCAAGAATCAAATTTACGTACTTTGGTTCTCCGTAAGGTGCCAGGCCCATTAGTTTATATTCACCGGAATTTACTTTAAAGCCTGTATAGTATGTAAAAGCCGAATAAAACAACCCCAGAGAATGCGGAAACTTTAAGGTCTCAAGAAGCTTAATCTGACTATCTTTACCTATTCCAAAACTCGCTGTATCCCACTCGCCCACCCCATCCATCGTCAATATTGCCGCTTCTTTAAAGGGCGACGGGTAAAAAGCACTGGCAGCGTGTGATTGATGGTGTTCGGTAAATAAAACTTTTCCTTTATAATTCAGCTTACTTTTGATCAAATCCGGTATCCAAAGTTTCTCTTTAAGCCATAAAGGGATCGCCTGGACAAATTGCGCTATTCCGCATGGAGAATATGTAAGAAAAGTTTCTAGGATACGCTCGAATTTCAAAAATGGTTTATCATAAAATACCACATAGTCCAGATCATCTATACTGATGGAATGCTCTTTCAGGCACCACTGAATAGAGTTTATCGGAAAGTCAGAATCGTGTTTTTTCCTGGTAAAACGCTCCTCCTGCACGGCAGCAATG
>JAHIZC010000183.1 GCA_018814745.1 Candidatus Omnitrophota bacterium | reverse complement strand
CAATGCCCCAAGATCTTCTCTCTTCTGCTCCATATTTTCCCCATGCAATGCCTTCAGTTCTTCTCTAAGGCTCTTTGCGCTCTCAATATCACCTGAATCTAAAGCCTGACGGATCTTTTCTCTTAACTGGCGCTCCTCGGCTTTAGCAGCCTGAGCGCTCTCCTTGATTGTCTGCTTCTGCTCTTCAATCGCCTCTTTATTAGATGAAATTTCTTCCTTCCAATCAACACCAGAAGATCCTTCTTGAGCAAGTGCAGCATACAGAGGCAAAAGTAAAAACATACTGATAATTCCAAAAATCGATATTCTGCTTCTCATTCCAACCCTCCTCGTATAATGTTCACTTGACAGTGAACTGTTTTTCAAATCAATTAAGCCCATTATATAACAAAAAACCCTAAAGGCAAGCTTTAGGGCATCTTTCTAGCATTCAAACTATCCTTTATTAGATAAGATTTCAAGTTCTTACTCTATGCTGGCCCATATAAACTCAGTAGCTCTTCCTTTATATCATTATAATCAGAAGTTTCAACCGTACGAAATATCTCCTGCGCCTCTCGTAAATACTCCCTAGCTTTATGTTTGTGGCCTTTTTCTGTATATAAGGTACCTAAATTCCAATATGCATAACCTTTATCTAAGGGAGCTTTGATATCTTCGCAAACGGTAAGAGCCTTATTGAAATAATCCTCAGCTTGTTTTAAGTTACCAATCTCAAGATATAACTCACCAATCATATTGTAATCCGCTGCTATACTGGGCAGGTTCCCCTGCTCCTGGTCGATCTTTAAACCCTTAGAATAATAATCTAATGCCTTCTGGAACTCCTTCTGATAATAAAAGACTTCGCCTACATTAAAATAATAATCACTTAATTCATAGGTGAGTTTAAGCTTATCAAAAATTTTAAAACTCTTGTCATAAAATTGCTTTGCTGCCAAGAAATCATCCTTGTTAATGAATAACAGGCCTAGATTAAAATAATCGCATGCTAGATTATATTTATGTTTATATAAATGCTGTCTTTCGCGATTAATCTCTGAGCTTTTCGTAAGCAACTCTAAGGCTTCCTCATACTCTCCTTTGTCTATAAACCAGATGGCGATCTTGCCTAAAACATCTGCCTCGTTAAGTTTGTCTTTATTTTGCCTGCTTAGCTTCAAGCCCTTATCATAAAAATCTTTTGCTTCGGGATACCTGCCCTGCAAATGGTAAATCCAACCTAATCCTATATAGGCTGCTGATAAGTGTTTTTTATCATTTCTCTTCTCGCTCCTCAGGGCATAATCAAAATAATATTTCAGGGCTTGATCTGGATTACCCAGCCTTCCGTAAATATCCCCGATTAATGGATAGACTGCCAAAAAGTTGGGGTCTTTTTTGACTACATCTTCACAAAGAGAAATTGCTTCTAAGTTAGCACCTTTTAGAAATAGTTTTTGGGAGCGCGAAAATAATAAATAGGTGCTGGGGTTTATAGTGGGCAGCCAAATCTTTAGAGAAATGAGAACAGCTAGAATAACTAACGGCAGAGCAAGCTTCGTAACTAATTTCTTCAAAAAAATAGGATCTTTTTTGCTTTTAATATTATGCTTCTTGATATTTGTTTTGAATAATGCAAAATTAGGATCACCGTAAAGAAGATAACTTGCCCATGCTATGCTGCCGGCCCCGTATTGAGCAATTGAACTAAGGCGGGATAGCCTGACGCTTTCTCCTACGGTCCTGCCGGAAACTAAATGGCCATAAAATTCTCTGGCAAAAGATAAGCTAAGCGGATCTTCTATTCTGCGGATTGCTCCTAAGTAGTGCCTGACTCCTGAAAATAAGAAAGCGCTCGCCAAACTATAACTTTTCTCCTGATAATCCTCAGAAATCAAATTACCGGACGTAAAGGCAGAGTGGCATGAATTAGAAAATATTATCACTGGTAAAGATACAGCCGCTCCCATGGTAAGGATATCTTGAGTCGTGAACCTTCCGTCACTTAAAACCCATCCGGTATTCTTAGGATTTTCCGCGTCATATTCGCAGTGGCCGGCAAAATGCACCAGGTCATAATCACGTATATACTTTTTGACATAGTGAGTATCAATACTGGTTGATTTAAAGTCTATCTTTATTTCTTTTCTCTTACGATCAAATTGGTTCCTGATACTTAACCCTTCTAGGTAGGCGGATTTTAGGTCATTAGTAGGATTTGCCAGAATAAGCATCTTCAATGCACCAAGTAAGCTGCGGTACTGCACAGAGCTCACCTGCGCCTGAGTCCTCACTACCCTTCCAAGATTATGTTTAAGACAAAGAAAGTTATTCCCATCGTATAATAGCTCCCAGGGTATATTGATCAACTCTTCATCAATCGAAAGAATCAAATCTAAATCTTGCTCAGACTGTAATCTACTCTTTACAGACTTGGTAAGTAGGTGATCCCAGAGTAACTGACCTGTATTCTTCAAGCTTTTAATCAAGTTATCCTGTAAAATACCTCTTTCTGCTCCATTGTTTAGAATCGATATTACTTCCTGGCTTAATTTATTAATTTCTGCAAAATTTACTGTACATTGACTATAATGCCGCAGCGTCGAAGCAAGTTCTTTCTGCTCAAATAGGCTCATTTTAAGAATAGAGTCTTGTTTTAGTATTTCCAGTATTAATATATCGGGAGCTTTCATTCTAGTATCAGGCTAAACCCTCAAATCCAGCAATATTGAAGCAATTTTACTATCAACAGAGGATATCTCCACCTTATATTTGCCTAATGAGACACTCTCGAAAATGACCGATCCTGAATCATTAAGATAGGACTCTAGCTCTATATCATCTTTAATAAGCGTAGCTCTTAAATCTCTGATCACCTTTTGGTTCTGTTTATCTTTTACTATGATAACTACGTTAAATCTATTACCGACCTTGCTCTCTATCTTAATCTCCACCCGCACATCCCTAAAATCTTTCAGGATAGTAAGCCGGTCTTTAAAATCTTTCATCTGACGGCTGCGTAAAATTAATGCAGGCACCAACTCCTGGCCAACAAGAACATCGCCATTAGTATTAAGTATTTCTAATACCCGGCCCTTGATCTTCAATATCAGAGCTAAAAGTAAAGGAGAATCTTCTAGCCCTATTAACTTCTTTGCCCATTCCTGCAATTGCGCAGGTATGTTTTTTGTTTCATCAACTCTTAGCCTTATCTGAAGTGATATGATTTCAGCGCAATGGTTACATTCTACTATATGTTCTTTCAGTCGTCCCTGTTCCTCTGGATTGAGCTTGCCCTCTAAAAAGCAGGCAAATATCTCCTCATCCGGATGTAATGCTAGCTTCCCGGATAAATCTTTTTTCCAACTTTTATAAACCTTACTTATCAGTCTTT